>NZ_VPDK01000047.1:0-21843 GCF_013417725.1 Acinetobacter sp. YH12233 | reverse complement strand
ATTTTCTGACAAATATTTCTCAAATAAACTTCGAGCAATTTCTACCATTCAATCAATGAAAATAATTTCGATCAATCAACCAGTAAAAATCCACACAAGTTGTTCTTCATAATCTCTTAATGATCTTACTTAAAACCTCGTCAGTTTTAAGCTCCAACCCAACCACTTAACGTTTCGTTTCATGCATTGCGTTGGTGTGCTGCGTATTCTATACAGTTTCCGAACCAGTGCAAGAGCTTTTCTTAAAAATATTCAAAAAAGCGCATTGTACGTTTATTTTTTAATCTGAATTGCTATTTTTAGCAGTTTTAATGCTTTTTTCCAGTCACTTTTGGCCTGAAATTTTAAGCAAATGTGAATTTCGACTGGTTTAGTTTTTATTAAAAGGGATCGTTGCATACGATCCCTTTTAATATTGAACAATAAATTTTAATTTTCCTGCTCGCCAAGCCAATTCATAAATTTTTGTCGTTCAGCTTTAGATGCCTGCTTCCATAACTGAATTAATTGCTGATCAAGCTGACCAACTGATGCATTTTCCTGAACGTTTGCAGTAGCAATATTCGGTGTACTTGCAGTTTGAGTGTAGACCGCTGCCGGCTGATTTGTTGGAGTTATTACTTTATTCGTTGTCAAATCCACAGATTTTCCTAAAACGCTTTGCCCTAGTAATGGTTTCGCTGCATCTTTTGCTCCCGCCTGCTGAACCAGAAGCTGATTTTTTGCATCATATAAACCAATAATTGGCTGATCTTTATATTTTTTCGCTTCATCAAAATTTTTAGGCGCGTTAATTAAAGCCAATTTATAAGCTTCACCATCTTTAAGTTCTGGAGTTTTTACAGTTACTACGCCAGATTTTAAAATGTCATGAGAATTGTCATTGTGCTGGAAAAATTCAGTATAGCGAACACTAATCGCATTCGTACCAGCATCCAGTTTATAAGTTTGATCTGAGCGTAATAGACCTGAACGTACTTCCTGATCATTCACTGCGATTATCTTGATTTCTTCAGGTACGGTTAATGTCACGGCTGAAAAAGCTGATGTGCTGCTCAATAATGCAACTACAGCTGCTGTGATACGTAAATCCATGTCACTCACTCATTCTGGTTAATATATAAAATTTTCATTGCACTATGCCGTGTATAAATGACAATTCTATGACAAATGCTTTGTCTCTACAGTACTTTACTCAGCATTTATCAGACTATCTATCTTCTGATTTCTGCTATATCACACATAAAAAAAGAAGTACTTAACAGTACTTCTTTCTCATCTCTAAATCGATTATGCAAAGGTCTTAAATCGTTCTGCATCATCCATAAAGGTTTTTTCACCTGGAGGGGCTTCGATTGAACCAAATACCAATTGAGCACGAAGCTTCCAGTTCGATGGAATACTGAAAGTTTGCGCCACTTCTTCATCAATGATCGGATTGTAATGCTGTAGTGATGCACCAACATTATGTTCAGCCAAAGCTGTCCAGGTTGCAAACTGAGCGATACCGCTGGCATGCTCTGACCAGATCGGGAAATTATCTGCATACAGCGCAAATTTTTCTTGCATTCCTTTAATGACATTCTGGTCTTCATAAAACAGTGCAGTTCCATAACCTGCCGCAAAACCATCTATTTTGCTATTGGTAGCCTCAAAAGCATCTGCTGACACCAGGTCGCGTAAAGTTTCACGCACAATATGCCAGAAAGTATCATGTGATTGACCAAACAAAATCACCACGCGTGAGGATTGCGAGTTAAAAGATGATGGACTATGTTTCACCGCCTCTTTAATGATGTTCTCAATTTCTGCCTGATCCAGGCTGACATTTTTCCCAATGGCATAAATACTACGGCGTTTTTTAATATGATCTAGGAATGCCATGATCTCACCTCGTTCTATTCTGATTATTTAAAACCGATAAGATCATCTTAAGCATTTTCACTGCCTAAAACAGTCTTATTTCGATAACAATGTGTTTTATTTATAGAACATTCTCAGAGATGTTAAGGTTGATCCTTTGTATCAGTCACCTTAGCACATACTAATTTCAAGAATCACAGGTCTTAGCTAAATACCTGGAAGCTGTCTGGGTTTACAGACTCAATTTTATCTTCTATTGCTTCTTCAATTGAACCGAAACAGAGCTGAGCACGTAGCAACCAGTTTTCATCAATCTTAAAATGCTCAGCTACAGGGTGATTGATCTGCGCATTATAATGTTGCAAAGAAGTACCTAGACCAGCATCTGCCAGCGCAGTCCACGCAGCAAATTGTACCATGCCGGAAGTCTGCTCTGACCATAGTGGAAAATCATCAGCACTAAATGGAACTTTCTTCTGTAATTATTGAATGGCGCGCTGATCTTCATAGAATAAAATCGTACCATAGGCATTTGCACATTGATCCAGCTTGATTCTAATCCCCTCGTAGACCGATGCCGGCACATGCTGGCGTTGAACATCTTTCACAATGTTCCAGAATTGATGATGTGAATCGGCAAATAGCACGATAATGCGTGCACTTTGTGAATTATAGGCTGAAGGACAACTATGCACAGCTTCCTGAATCAGCTCGGTCAGATAAGCCTGACTGTAATGCACACGCTTACCTAGCTGATAGGTCCCACGGCACTTTTTTAATTTCTCAACAAAAGTGAATTCTAAATTTTCAACTGCTTTACTTTTTTTAGGAAATTTAAAATCCTTAGTCAGGTCAGTTGTTAATACCTGCCCAATTTTATTGAGTAATGCCATTTTCTACCCTCTACATATAGCCTGAACTTCAATCACCAGGAAAATCCCATACAATTATAATGGGTTTATTCAGGCAGGCAGGATTTGCTATTTTTTTATGCTGCTTTTTAGAGCATTCAAACTCCTTAAAAACAAAAAACTCCGCATTTAGCGGAGTTTATGTGACGCAAGTCGCATTAATTATTTTTCAGTTTCAAACAATGCAGCAACGAATGATTTTGCCGAGAATGGACGTAAGTCATCAATTTTCTCACCTACACCGATAAAGCGAATCGGTACATGGGTACGGCTGGCAATATTAAACAGCACACCACCTTTTGCAGTACCATCCAGCTTGGTAATGGTTAAACCCGTTAAACCTACTGCTTCATCAAACATTTCAACTTGATTAATGGCATTCTGTCCTGTACCGGCATCCACCACCAGCATCACTTCATGTGGCGCAGTCGCATCAATCTTCTGCATCACACGTTTAACTTTGGTCAATTCCTGCATCAGATGACCTTTGTTATGCAGACGGCCTGCAGTATCTGCAATTAAAACATCCACACCTTTGGCACGTGCACTTTCAAAAGCATCAAAAATGACTGAAGCAGAGTCAGCACCATGACCTTGGGCTACGACGGCGATATTGTTGCGTTCACCCCAGATCTGTAACTGCTCAGTTGCAGCAGCACGGAAAGTATCACCCGCAGCCAGCATGACTTTTTTACCTTCGCCTTGCAGACGTTTTGCGAGCTTGCCAATGGTCGTGGTTTTACCTACACCATTTACACCCACGACCAGAATTACATAAGGATTTTTGTTTGAATCGATATGCAGCGGTTTAACACGCGGAGCCAGCAGAGCCACCAGTTCTTCCTGAAGTGCTTTATACAGCGAGTGAGAATAAATCAGGTCACCGCGTGCGGTACGTTCAGTCAAATTGGCAATAATTGTTTTAGTTGCATCAACACCGATATCTGCAACCAAAAGCTGTTCTTCAACTTCTTCTAATAATTCATCGTCAATTTCTTTGCCACCAATCAGGATATTGACCATCCCATCGGCAAGATTTTTACGGGTTTTGGTTAAACCCTCTTTCATACGGCTAAAGAAACCGCCTTTTGTAGCAGGTTCTTCTTCCTGAGCTTCTGTCGCTACAGGTGCAGAAACTTCAGCAATTGTGCTTGGTGTTTCTACAATCGGCACATTAACCGCAGGTAAACTCGGTAATGTGACATCATCATCTCCGATATCAGCATCAATCAAAAATTTGTTTTGCCCATTAGATTGCTGTTGCATGCCGAATCCTTGAAAAGCATTGCGTTAAAAAATTGAATTCTAGCATAACTTGCAGTGTTTTGAGCGGGCAATCCAATCCATGAATAAACAACCAAAAAATAACAGTGTTTGGTTGCTTTCAATACAAGATTTCTGAAAAATAATCCTAAATACAAATATCTATTCATTGGAAGACTTTGTGTCCCTATCTTTTTTTGCTATCTCCTCCTTATCCAGAATCATTAAACAACGGATTTCTCCAGCCGCTGTACTCCTCCTGAGTTTCGGTTTTAACCCCGTACATGCCGCAACCCAGAGTGAATTATCCCGCACCACCATCGAAACATATTTAGGTAATGGCTTAAAAGTCATTATCCGGGAAGATCATCGCTCCCCGATGGTGATGACACAGATCTGGTATAAAGTCGGCAGTAGTGATGAGTCCGGCAATATTCTCGGTGTATCTCATGCTTTGGAACACATGATGTTTAAAGGCACAAGCAAGGTTCCCAATGATGAATTTACCCGGTTAAGCCGGATTTATGGCGGCAGTATTAATGCCGCAACCTTTACCAATTACACGAACTATTATCAGCTCTATCCCAAAGCCTATTTTCCGATGGCGCTAGAACTTGAATCTGACCGTATGAAAAACCTGTTGTTACGCCAGCAAGATTTTGATCCGGAAATTAAAGTGGTAATGGAAGAACGGCGTCAGCGTACTGATGATAATCCGCGTGCCCAGGCATTTGAACGCTTTAGATGGATCAGTTATCCCACCAGTCACTATCGTCAGCCCGTGATTGGTCACATGAAAACGCTTAATAATATTCAGCTGAGTGATGTTAAAAAATGGTATCGAGACTGGTATAGCCCGAATAATGCCATTCTGGTGATTGTCGGTGATTTAGATGTGCAAGAAGCTCTCGTTCAGGTACAGAAATATTTCGGTGATATTCCGGCGCGTCCCACACCCTCACGTAATGATGTACTCGAGTTTGAGCGCTTAGGCTATCGTCATATGGAAATTGAGAGCAATGTTCAGGTGCCTAATCTGTATATGACCTGGAATGTGAAATCTCTAGCTACCGCCAAGAATCCTCAAGATGCCTATGCTCTAACCATTATTCGCAGCCTGCTGGATAGTGGGATTTCTTCTCGGTTGCAGGATCGTCTGGTTCGCGACCGCAAAGTGCTTACTTCTGTGAGTGTATCCTATGATCCTTATAACCGTGGAGATAGCCTGTTTGGTATTTCCGCACTTCCGGCTCCAGGCGTTAACCTGGCAGAAGCACAAACGGCCATCCAGAAAGAAATTGATTTATTAAAAACTGAAGCTATTTCTGAGTATGAACTGGCACGGATCAGCACACGCTTTATTTCAAATCTGATTTATAGTCAGGACAGTCTGAGCGGACAGGCCAAAATGATTGGAAACCTTGAAGTAAACGGATTGAGTTACCGCCTGATGGATGAACTGCCTCAGCATTATGACAGTGTCCGTGCAGAGGATATTCAGCGGGTTGCTAATGCCTATTTTGTCCGTGAAAATTTAAGTACGCTCTACCTTTTGCCTGAACAGAAAGCTCAATAATGGTTATTACAATGTCTAAAGTTCGCTCTCTTATCCTTTTAACCAGCTTAAGCCTCAGTTCAAGCCTTTGGGCAGAAAATTATTTAGATACCCAACCTGATCTGAATGATAATCCCAGTCAGCTACAAGCGATCCCTCTCCTGCAAAGTTTAAAAAACATTAATCAAAAGCAGGCATTTCAAGCACCTTTTATTCATGACCTGAATAATCACTACAAAGTTCGCACTTTATTTGTTGAAACCCGTGATTTACCTATGGTCGATATTCAACTGACCTTTAATGCCGGATCAGCACGAGATCAGGAAATTGCTAAAGGTTTATTTGGCTTATCCAGCACAGCAGCCAAACTGATGCGCGAAGGAACAGATAAATATACGGCCGCACAGGTAGCTTCAGTCTTTGATGCCACAGGCGCACAATTTAGCGTACAGGCTTATCGCGATATGTTTGTCGTTCGCCTGCGAACTTTGTCAGATCCCAAGAAAATGGAACCTGCTTTGGGCATGATGATGGAAGTTCTCAAAAATGCTACATTCAAGCCTTCCAGTATTCAATTAGCACTCAGCAATACTCAAGTAGGACAAAAACAGCTTCAGGAAAATCCAAGCAAACTGATGGATATCCGGTTTTATCGGGCATTGTATGACCAACACCCTTATGCCGAACCCATTACCGGCACGATTGGCAGTACCAAAAAAATCACAGCAGATTTACTGAAAAAATTTCGTGATCAGTTTCTGGTGGCACAAAACATGAATATTGCCATTACCGGCAAACTCAGTCCTAAACAGGCACTGGGACTTTCTGAACGAATTGCAGGCAATTTGCCTCAAGGACACAAAGCAGTTGCATTAGCTAATCCTGAGGAAAAATCGGGTTTTGATATTGTGCATTTGCCTTATAACTCATCCCAAGCACATGTGACCTTCGGCCACTTAGGACCAAACCGTTTTACTGAAGATCGGCTTGCTCTGGAAGTAGCCAACCGCATGTTTGGTGGTAGCGGCTTTAATGCAGTACTGATGCAGGAATTAAGGGTAAAACGTGGCTATACCTATGGTGCCTATAGTACATTCAGCTTTAGTCAGGCACCCGGTATATTTAGCTTCCGTTATTCCACTAGACAAGATCAATTACTGGATAGCATTCAGGTCGCACATCAAGCTTTTATCAACTTTGTAAATCAGCCAATTGATACTAAGCGCCTGGAAGAAACCAAGGCCGGGATGTTAAGAGCATTTCCGAATAATTACAGCAGCAATGCCACGATCAATGCCCAGTTAGGCACGATGGGCTTTTATGCAGAGCAAGCCGACTATCTATCACGCTATCCAGAACGTCTAGCCAAAATTACCGCAGCAGATGTGCAAAATGCCGTGCGCAAACATCTGCATCCAGAACGCTTGACACTGGTCGTGGTAAGTCAAGAATTAGATAAAGAAGCATTAAAACTACGATTGGAACAGAACCTGTTAGATCCTTCTACACCACTGCCGAATACGATTCCAATACCTAAGGCATCTCCACAGAAACCGGCGGAAGCTGACGAGCCCGTAGAGATTCCTGTTGATACGCCTGCATCAATTTAAGATATTGACCGCGATGGATGCGTTGCTGTTGCAGCAAAGTTTGAGCCATATCCTGTGTTTGGGGTAAGCTCTGCTGTTCTGCAAGTTGCTGAAGTAAATTAAATTGAGAAGTCGTCAGTGGACGATAAATGGCAAATGTAGCCAGACATAAAATTAATGCCACAATAAAAATAACAACCGCATTATAAATTTGTTCAAGCTTAATTTTATTCAGAAAATTGCTTAATTTTTTGCTATCTATAGCCATACACTACCTCAAGTTGCAGCTAGTGTATGGCTGGGCCCCATGAAGTTCAAGTCAAAGATTGAATGACCAGTATAAATACACATCTCGATATGACTATAAATCGGTTAGGATTTCAACAATTCGTACACACTCCAGGCAATGACCATAGCCACCAGACCTAAAACCAGTAAAATTGCAAACTTGCTTAAGCCGGCTTCTGCTTCAGGTGGATGCAGTCGATCTTCATCTGCAATTCGGACCAATTCATCATTATAGTGACTATAAAACTCTGCACGCTGGGTTTCGTCCAGAGCGCGGGTAAAATCATAAACTTCTTTACGTTGAGCCAGACTGTAATCACCTAGATGGGTATATTTGTCATAAATTGCCTCATCCAGTTTTTTACGGTGTACATGCGCCAATTCTGTAATCTGACTGGCTGTTGGGGGCATATCAAAACTGAGCCCTTCAAGAGTTCTTTGCATCATGTTGTTCTCCTTTTCTTTTGTTCTATTGTTAAAATCTATACCAACCAAACTTCCAAGTGTGTATAGTTTGATCGTACAAACTATAAATTAAGTAAACAGGAAAGCTGATATAGTTGACTTTTCCATTATTCTGTAATATTAGTTTAATAATACTAAGTTATATTTGTATTTAGACTTAAAAGTCTATCCGAAATCATAATTAAAATTAAGGAGTTTTTATATTATGCAGAATATCTCTCAACATGATTTGGAACATCTGTATGCAGATGCAGTGAATACCATTCAATCGCAAATGAACTTTGTCGATGCAGTAAAACAATTAGAAGATGCAGCGCGCGCCGGTCACGGTAAAGCAGCTCTCTTTTTAGCTGAACTGTATTATCAGGGTTTTCGTGTAGAACGAGATTCACTCAAAGCACAATACTGGCAGAACATGGCCACCATGCAAGCCTGAAGAAACGTCACCTCGGTGACGTTTTTTTATGCCATTTTTTCGAAATACTGCAATTAAGACATAATTTATTACGATTGCTTGCAAAGCTGAAACAGTAATTTCACTGGAACTTTCTAGAATAGAGCTGAACTCTAATAGCACTTTATTTTAACGACAATGCGAAAAATTATTCAATACGACCCGATTTGTAAAAACTTTCTTTTGAGGCTGACCATCCTCAAATCTATGATGTATTGCGGCGTTTTGTGGGGCGTCTATCATCAGGGTTGGGCGATGATGCGTGATCAGGAAGATTATATTTTTCCATTCTGGCTTAATTCTCTGGATGCCAAAAATTATGCCAAGGAACATTGGCCAGGTTATGTACCCCGTAGAATCAACCCGGAAGATTTCGAAAACAACTTGTTACCTACACTGTCCCGACTAGCCGTGACACCTACTTTATGTAGCGGCAATGGCACTAAACTAAAATTATCCATTCCACAGATGCGTCACCTGTTTTTTTCACAACAAAGACTGCACTTTGCCTAAAAACATGTTATTTATAAAGACATAAAATAGACACCTAGAGATGTTCAGCTGGATACATACTCTAGGACTAATAATAATTAGATAAAAAGGACTCAATAGAATGACCAACGTAGCACAAGTGCTCGGTGATAAAGTACATCAGGCAGTTTATACCATCCGTCCAGACTCTACAGTTTTAGAAGCAATTAGCCTGATGGCAGAAAAAGGAATCGGGGCGCTGGTCGTTACCCACGAAGACAGTGTGGTCGGCATTTTGTCAGAGCGTGATTACACCCGTAAAATCGCATTGATGCAAAGAACCTCTTTTGATACCACGGTCAATGAAATTATGACACCTAAAGTCATAACCGTGACTTCTGCAACTTCTGTTGAAGACTGCTTAGCATTAATGACTGACCGCCATTTACGCCACTTACCTGTAGTTGAAAATGACAAACTGATTGGCCTGATTTCGATTGGTGACTTGGTCAAAGCTGCAATGGAAGATCAACGTAAGCTGATTGATCAGTTACAACAGTATATTTCAGGCTAAAATTCTTTCTTAGTTAAATACGTAAATTAAGATTCAAACTCAAAATGTCATTACAAACAAATGACAATGTCATATCAAAACCAGATTAGATATAAAAAATCCCAGCCTTAAGACTGGGATTTTTTGATTATTAGATCAAATTAAAGACCGAGTTTCTCTGCGACATAGTCAGAGTCTTTATCACCACGACCTGAAAGATTCACTACAATCTTAGTCTCTTTAGGCAGTTTACCCGCTTCACGAATTGCCCAAGCCACTGCATGTGAACTTTCTAATGCTGGCACAATTCCCTCAACGCGTGACAGGGTCATAAAGGCATCCAGACACTCCTGATCTGTTGCTGTAGTGTATTCCACACGACCTAGATCTTTCAGCAGGCTGTGCTGTGGCCCTACGCCTGGATAATCCAGCCCAGAAGCAATCGAATGCACAGGTAAAGGCTCACCCTGCTCATCTTCGAGTACATAACAGGCCATACCATGCAACTGGCTTGGTTTACCCAAAGTCAGCGTTGCGGAATGCTTATCAGTATTTAAGCCATGACCTGCAGGCTCTACCCCCACCAGTTTCACTTCTGGATCATTCAGGAATGCCGTGAATGCCCCCATGGCATTTGAACCACCACCCACACATGCCACCACAAAGTCTGGGTTTGCACCGAAGCGTTCATTGGTTTGAACCTTGATTTCATCGCCAATAATGGACTGGAAATCACGCACCATCATTGGGAATGGATGCGGTCCTACCACCGAACCAATCGCATAGATATAGTTTTTCGGATCTTTCAAGTATTCTTCAAAAGCACTGTCGACTGCATCTTTAAGGGTCGCAGTACCACGCGTCACAGAAATCAGCTTAGCACCCAAGATTTTCATCTTTACGACGTTTGGATGTTCTTTTTCGATATCCACCTGGCCCATATGAATTTCACATGGAATACCCACCAAAGCACATGCAGTAGCCAATGCTACACCATGCTGACCTGCACCGGTTTCTGCAATGACTTTGGTTTTACCCATATATTTCGCCAGCAGTGCTTCACCCAGGCAGTGATTGATTTTATGTGCACCGGTATGATTCAGGTCTTCACGTTTTAAATAGATCTGTGCTCCACCTAACTGGTCAGAAAGGCGTTTAGCATGAAACAAAGGGCTAGGACGGCCGACATAGTTAGCAAACAGGTCTTTTAATTCATTTTGAAATTCTTCAGTTTGACGGATTTCCTGATAGGCAACATTGATGTCATCCATGGCCTGTTTTAGATCCGGTGGAATGAACTGACCGCCATATTGACCAAAGAAACCCTCATCATTGGGCAACGCAATACCATTAATTTGATGAGCCATAATAATTCCTGATTATTGGAATAAGGTATAACAAGTGACTTTATACTAGAATAATTCGTTTTAAAGCACTAATAACTATAGATAAAGTCACTTATAGATAAATGGAATCAACGCGCCAGATATTTGGTCATATCCTCAATACCTTTTAAGGTCATTGGAAACATATGATCTTCAAAGATTTGCTTAATCAGGCCAATAGTATGCGTGTAATGCCAGTATTTTTCTTCTTCAGGATTGAGCCAAGCGGTTTTATCAAAATGCTGACGCAGACGCTGTAACCAGACCTGTCCTGCCTCATCATTCATATATTCGACCGAACCACCGACGGAGTTCAACTCATAGGGTGCCATGCTGGCATCACCCACTACAATCACCCGGTAATCCCGTCCATAGGTATTGAACAGATCCCAGGTATTCATGCGCGAGCTGGAACGACGGACATTATCTTTCCAGACATAGTCGTATAGACAATTATGGAAATAGAAATATTCCAGAGTCTTAAATTCGGTCTTAGCGGCGCTAAACAGTTTTTCACACTGAGCGATATGCGCATCCATTGATCCACCGATATCAAACAGCATTAGTACTTTAATACGGTTACGACGCTCCGGCACCAATTGCACATCCAGAATCCCCTGTTTGGCGGTTTCACGAATAGTACTATCAATGTCCAGTTCTTCAGCCGCACCCTGACGAGCGAACTTACGCAAACGGCGCAGTGCCATCTGCATATGACGACTACCAAGAATCTGATCATCATCCAGATTACGGTATTGACGCTGTTCCCAGACTTTGACGGCGGAACGTTTACGCCCCGGCCCGCCAATGCGCACACCTTCAGGATGATCACCATAGGCACCAAATGGCGATGTGCCACCAGTACCAATCATCTTATTCCCGCCCTGATGTTTTTTATGCTGTTCGCGCAAGCGTTCTTCCAGCATTTTCATCAGTTCTTCCAGCGATCCGGCTTTTTTCAGTTCTTCACGCTGTTCAGGGGTTAAGTGCTTTTCCAGAAGTTCCAGATCAAACCAGTCTTTGGGTAGTTTATGCACCTGATTCAGCAGTTCATCCAGATCAAAAGTCGCGATACCATCAAAGTAATCTTTCATGGCGCGATCGAACTTGTCGAAGTAGCGCTCGTCTTTGACCATCACAGTTTTAGCAAGCTGATAGAACTCGCCCTGATCAGCAAAAACCACGCCTGCCGCCACCGCTTGATTCAGATCAATCAGCTCACGGGTGGAAACTGGTACGCCATATTTTCTGAGGGTATAAAACAATCGCACAAACATGCGTGTTTCTCCCTTAGCGACGCGACATAAAGGCTAGACGTTCAAGCAGTTGTACATCCTGCTCATTTTTGATCAGCGCGCCGTACAAAGGCGGAATCGCTTTGGACTTGTCGGTATTTCTTAAAATGTCTTCCGGCATATCATCTGCCATGAGTAGGCTTAGCCAGTCGATCAGTTCTGAAGTTGAAGGTGGTTTTTTCAAGCCTGGAATCTGACGTAACTTGAAGAAGACTTGCAGAGCTTCATTCACCAGCGTTGCTGAAATATTCTCAAAATGCACATCGATAATTTCACGCATGGTCGCTTCATCCGGAAACTCGATATAGTGGAAGAAACAACGGCGCAAGAAAGCATCTGGAAGCTCTTTCTCGTTATTTGAAGTGATGATGACAATCGGACGCTGGGTAGCAGTAATGGTTTCACCCGTTTCATAAACGAAGAAAGACATCTTGTCGAGTTCATGCAGCAAGTCATTTGGGAACTCGATATCTGCTTTATCGATCTCATCAATCAGCAATACACAGCGTTCTTCACTGGTAAATGCTTCCCAGAGTTTACCCGGCTTGATGTAGTTCTTGATGTCATAAACGCGATCATCACCTAACTGACTATCACGTAAGCGTGATACCGCATCATATTCATACAGGCCCTGCTGTGCCTTGGTCGTTGATTTGATATGCCAAGTAATCAGCTTCAGTCCAAGGCTTTGTGCCACCTGTTCAGCCAACAAGGTTTTACCTGTACCCGGCTCACCTTTAACCAGCAAGGGTTTTTGCAAACTACGCGCAGCTTTCACAGCTAGTTTTAAACTGTCAGTGGCAATGTACTGATCCGTACCTGAGAATTGTTGAATATCAGCAGACATGATTGAACCTTATTTTTCTATTTACAGCGGTGAACTTTTCTTGTTTGACTCAAGACCCGTTTTACTGGATGCATAGGTCGACCAGCAATAGCCAATCACAGACCCGATACCAATGACAAATAAAATAAGTGACGCATTAATCCAAACGAGTTCATATTCCTTGGTCAGAATACCAAACAGCAGCCCGAAAATAGCAGGTGCAACTGAAGCATTACTGCCTTCAGAAACGGTTGGGGTTAATAGCACGGCAAAGGCTAACAACCATAAAAAACCGCCCATTGCCTTTGGCATGCGCTTGGTCACGCCATACCAGCAGGCTAACGCAATCAGACTGCCCAGCAGATACACTGCAAACGCAATACTCTGGTCAGGAATTGAGTCCAATACAGCTACAAAACCATTCATTTCACAACTCCTGAACTGAGCTTAAGCCCCACGAAGACCTTCTGGCGCTGGCGCATTCGGGTTAATCAAACCTTCTGGTGGCATTTGCAGGAAGAAACCACGAGTAGAAATTGAATCCATCACATGTAAAACATTGGCACGTGCCAGTTTACGCGATTCACTCAATTCAAGATGCATGACAAAAGTCGCACGACCAAAAGCAACACGTACCGGTTCAGCCAATACCTCTAGTGGTTCAAATGTTTCGGCTTCGTTCTCATCTGCAGGACGCGCCACATAAAGATACATTTCATCTTTTTTGCTAGATTTGTAGATAGACACTTGCATGTTTCAAACGACTTTTCTGAAAAAACAATCGCAAGGATACATCAAAAAAACGACAGAAACATTAGCCGCTTCAAATGCATCAGTCGTGATTTTGTATAATTGCTTTATCTTTAATCAATCCAGTAAAAATCACTCAACCACTTTCATCTGTGTCGACAGATAAGACTCATCCTGATGCAATACCTTAATTAGCGGCAGAGTTAATAACTCATAGCGCCAGCCAAGCAAGTAGTTTGGCAGATCCTGTTCATCCTTATGACATACCACATGCTGATATAAGGCATTCAGCCATTTCTTGCGCATCAGCACTTCTTTGGGTACAGAGATCTCATTGGATATATTCTGAATCATTGTTTCAACCTTCTCGCCAATCTCTCTGGATGAATGGCGGATTGGACGTGCCAGACGTAATGGCCAGTCGGCCTGATCAGGTAGGAATTTCAACAGATCAAGAATAGTCTTGCCATGTTCACGGACAATATTGGCCCGGATGTCTTTCATCTGACTGAGCTGGAAATTATTGCGCGGGAATTTCTCTACCAGATCAATCATGGTCGAGTTTTTCAGAATAAAACTACGCGGTTGATTCAATGCCTTGGCAATCTGCTCACGCCATACAGCCAGTTGTTGTAACTGCATTAATTGACGGCGTGAATGGCGATAATTACCGACGTCCTGATAAAGCAAGGCAGTCGGTGTTTCTTCACCAATTTCATGGGTCAAAAAACGGCAATCTTCAAGAGCGAAATCGAGCAGATACTTGCTTTCCAGATCCTGTTTGACTTTATCCGACAGTTGCACCAGATAATGCACATCATTGGCTGCATACAGCAACTGCTCAGAGCTTAAAGGCCGTGCCAGCCAGTTAGAGCGGGTCTGATCTTTTTCAATATCGACATCCAGCATCTGTTTCAAGGCATTCTGATAGCTGACCTGCAAACCATGTCCGAGGAATGACATGCCGACCTGTGTATCAAAGACATTGCTCAGGGCTTTTTTCTGGGTGTAATGATAAATCAGGTCAATATCTTCACTGCAGGCATGGAAAATATTCTGTTGAGCATTAAAAATCTTATTCAGAAATTCACTCAGATCCAGTGTTGTTCCATCCAGCAAATAGACATTGTTATTGACATTGATTTGAAAAACACCAAGTTTTGGCCACAAGGTGTCTACCTTAATGAATTCTGTATCCAGGCCATAGACCGGATTTTGATCCATAAGATTCAGGACATGATTTAAGTCGTGCTGATGTTGAATAAATTGAAACATAAAGACTGAGTCTAAAATTAGATGCTCGATGAAGCTATATTACCCGATATATAGAATTTTTATATAAAAATATGACAACCAAATCACACTTTTTGTTCCATATTTTTCGAATATAGCTTATCTAGTTTATATTTTTAATAATATTTTTTTTATATTATATATTAAGAGAATATAATTAATATTTCACTTAATTCGCATCCGGTTATGCACTGCCTGACTCAACGTATGACTATCGACATACTCCAGTTCTCCGCCTTGAGGCACCCCTTGAGCGATACGCGTCATTTGCACAGGTAAATGTTTACTGGCTTCAACCAGATAATGTGCAGTTGCCTGTCCTTCGACAGTCGCATTGGTGGCCAGAATCACTTCCTTGATCTGTCCCTGACTTAAGCGTTGCAGTAAATACGGAATACCGATTTCTTCAGGCCCGATTCCATCTAGAGGTGACAGATGACCACCCAGAACATGATATTTACCGCGGAAACTGCCGCTTTGCTCAATTGCCATGACATCTGCCGGTGATTCTACTACACAAAGCAGTTCATCATCACGCTCAAGTGAGGTACAGATATTACAGACTTCATCTTCTGTCAATGAATGGCAGATCGAGCATTCATGAATGTGATCGGTTGCTTCAGTTAAGGCATGTGCCAGACCGATCGCCCCTTCACGATTTTTCATGATTAAATGCAAAGCCATACGCTGGGCCGATTTCGGCCCAACGCTTGGCAAAATGCGTAATGCTTGAACCAGTTGATCAAAACGATCACTAAACATTGCGCATACTTCCTTAGAATAAACCAGCCAGACCAGGTGGTAAGCCCATACCTGAGTTTGCAGATTTCATTTTCTCTTCAGAGATCGCTTCTGCTTGACGCGCTGCATCATTCATCGCTGCTGCAATTAGATCTTCGATCATATCTGGATCGTCCTGTAACAGTTCAGGATTGATTTCGATACGTTTCACCACATTGCGGCAAGTCATGGTAACTTTCACCAGACCGCCACCAGCCTCAGCATGCACTTCAGTTTGCGCAAGCTCTTCTTTGGCTTTTTTCATGTTGTTTTCGACTTCTTTTTGCATGCGCTGTGCTTGCTGCATCAACATATTAATGTTCATAAAGATCTCCGAACATATATTTATAAAATTAGATTAGATCTAAACCGCGTGTAATGTCGCGAATAATATCATCAATCTCTTCCAAACCAACAGAAACGCGAATTAAACCTTCACGAATACCCGCTGCTGCTTTGGCTTCTGGAGACAATTTACCATGCGTCGTAGTTGCCGGATGAGTAATCGTTGATTTCACATCACCCAGGTTACCGGTGATTGAAATGAACTGGGTATTGTCAATTACTTTCCAGGCACCTTCACGACCGCCTTTCACTTCGAAAGATACGATACCACCGAAACCGGTTTGTTGTTTTGCTGCCAGTTCATGACCAACATGTTCAGGCAAACCCGCATAGTAAACTTTTTCTACTTTCGGATGTGCATTTAAGAACTCTGCCAGTTTTTGTGCATTAGCAGAATGTTCACGCATACGTAAGCGTAAAGTTTCCAGACCTTTCAGGAATACCCAGGCATTAAACGGGCTCATAGAAGGACCGGTAGTACGTACATAACCAAAAATTTCTTCAAGCAGTTTGTGGTTACCTGCCACAGCGCCACCGAGTGCACGACCCTGGCCATCCAGATATTTAGTCGCAGAATATACGACTAAGTCTGCACCAAATTTGAGTGGTTGTTGTAACACTGGTGTACAGAAGCTGTTGTCAATCGCGAGCAATGCATCATTGGCATGTGCAATATCTGCCAAAGCCTGAATATCTGCCACTTCAGCCAGTGGGTTTGACGGAGATTCAACAAAAAGTAACTTGGTTTCTGGCTTGATGGCATTTTTCCATGCATCCAGATCCGTCAGATCGACAAACTCAACTGCGACACCAAATTTAGCCACGTATTTTTCAAATAAAGAAACTGTTGAACCAAATACGGCGCGTGAACAGATGACATGATCGCCTGCTTTCAGGTAAGCCATCGCTACTGCCATAATCGCAGCCATACCAGAGCTGGTCGCAACAGCGCGTTCTGCGCCTTCTAAGGCAGCCAGACGCTTTTCAAACATGGCAACAGTTGGATTAGTAAAGCGAGAGTAAATATTACCCGGCTCCTGGCCTGAAAATTTCGCTGCGGCTTCAGCCGCATTTTCATAAACAAATGACGATGTTAGAAAAATCGGTTCACCATGCTCACCCTCGAAGCTGCGGGTGTGACCGGTACGGATGGCTAAAGTTTCTAATTGATAGTTAAAATCGTCTTGCTGGCTCATCACTTTACTTCAGCCCAAAGGCTGCCTTTTGTAAAAAATTGCCAACATTTTGAGCGTCTAAGCTATTTCAGGTCAAGGCATAATAAGCAATTATTGCTTAGACTTCGACCAATTCTCCTTTGTATACGGATAAATTATTTACATGATTCAGTTAAAACAAAATATTCAACGCCAGAAGAAAAAATTAAAACACCTGAATGCACGGTTATTTAACTCGTCTTCCCTGATTCTTTCGCAAAAAACGCCCTTTGAATATATTGCTGCGACTGAGTTCTGCAAAATTCGCTATTATGCAGCGCCTGAAAAAAAGTACCGTGAGCCGTTAGTCTTTGTTGCCCCTCTTGCGATTAATATGGATATTTATGATCTGTATCCTTACCGTTCACTAGTCAAGCATTTTCAGCATAGCGGTTTTGATGTCTATTTAGTGGAATGGAAACGTTTCCGTTATAAACACCGTCACTTGAATTTCCTGTCTTTTATCGACGGCGCGATTCCTCAGGCTATTGAACGAATCTGCTCGCATTCAGGCAGTCAGTTTATTTCCTTGCATGGCTGGAGTATGGCTGGAATTTTTGTCACGCTTTATACTGCGCTACATTCCCCTGAACATGTTAAAAACCTGATTGTACTGGGTAGCCCGATTGACAGTTATGCATCCGGTCGCGTTGGCAAGCTTTTTAGCACCACCAACAAGCTCATTTCCAAAAATAAAACCCTGCAACAGGCGATTCACCAAGGATTGATTCCTAAGGAATATATTCATTCGCCCGGCATCATCAATGCATTGGGATTTAAGCTCCTTGATCCGATTGGCTGGTTTAAAAGCCAGAAGCAGTTTTTGATGAACCTGGAAAATGTTGAAGATGTCTATGAACATGCCACCATGGGCAATTTTTTGAACAAGATGATTGATTATCCGGGTGGAATCAATCAGGACATGGTGCTGCACTTATGGCTGCAAAATCCTTTAAAAAATGGCTCAATGACTTTAAACGGCCGAACGATTGACCTAAAAAATATTAACTGTTCCTTACTGGTCGGGGCTGGGAAAACCGATCAGATTGTTACAGAACAGTCAGCTAAACCTTTGATGGAATTGACAAGTAGTACCGATAAGACGTTTACTCTTATCCCGGGTGGTCATCTTGGACTGATGTCCAATCAGAAAACAGCCAATACATTCTGGCCGAAACTGACCACCTGGCTGGCACAACGCTCAACCCGGATAGATGCTTAATTCCGGAAGAGCCGGCAATTTTCAGGTATTTATTATTTTATTCAGAGGGTATGACATGATTCAGTCAGTGGCATTTATTGGTTTAGGCGCAATGGGTTATCGCATGGCAGCGCATTTACCCAAGCATTTTGAGACAGTTTATGTCTGGAACCGTACTTTTGCCAAGGCTGAAGAACATGCTGCTGAATATGGCACCCAAGCTGTCGCTTTAGAACAGGCAGTTCAGGCAGATATTATTTTTTCCTGCCTGCCGACCAGTGCCGATGTTGAAGCATTAGTCCAAGGCCTCAGCCTTAAAGCTGGCAGTATCTGGGTAGACTGTACCAGCGGTGTTCCTGACGCTGCCCGACGCTTAGAAGAAGCACTTGCTGAACAGGGTGTGATTTTCCTGGATGCGCCTGTGAGTGGCCAGACCATTGGTGCGGAAAATGGCACATTGACTGTGATGGTCGGCGGTAATGCGGAAGGCTTTGAAAAAGCCCTGCCAGCGATGCAGGCGTTTGGCAAATTGATCAAGCATGTGGGCACATCAGGTGCCGGCTTTGCGGTAAAAGCGGTAAATAATATGTTACTGGCTGTAAACCTGTGTGCAGCAGCAGAAGGCTTTACCACACTGAAAGCGCACGGCGTTGACCTGAATGAAGCGCTGGATTGTATCAATGCATCAAGCGGTAAAAGCAATGTGACTGAAACCGTTTTACCACAGCGTGTTTTGAACCGTAGCTTCCCTGTTACCTTTGCCCTGCCTCTTTTAGCCAAAGATACAGGCATTGCACTTGATCTTGCGCGCGATGCCAAACTGGCAGTACCACTTCTCGCTTTAGGTCAAAGTCTGGTGCAAGCTGCTAGCAATCTGTCGGATAAAAATAGTGACTTTTCCAGTGCTGTAAAAATGTATGAATCATGGAGTAATATTACCATTGAGTAATATCTCGCCATTGAATAATAATAAACAAACCTAATATTGTGACTATAGACTAGCCACATGCAGTGATACTGAGGAAACTCTTATGAATAAGTTATTTGTTGCAGCACTCGTCGGTTCTGCAACTTTGTTTGGGGCTTCAACATCGGTTCTTGCATCTGAACAGGAATGCAAAAAATTGAAAAATGACCATGATGTCATTTATGCATCAAAAGGTTTCTGTTTCAAGGATCCTGAAGCAAAAGCAAAGTTTAATGACAATTGCTACACAACCAAGCCAAAATTTTCAGAAAAAGAGCAGCAACGTCTTGACGCGATCAAAGAACGTCAGAAAGAATTGAACTGTAAATAATACAATTCAATTCTGCTCAAGGAATGCACTTATGACTTACGATGACCAAAATATTTTTGCACGAATTCTGCGTGGTGAACTTCCAGCAATTAAAGTGTATGAAGATGACCGAGTTCTTGCATTTATGGACATCATGCCACAGGCCGATGGTCATACTCTGGTCATTCCTAAAACTCCAGCAATTACCTTGCTTGACCTGGATCCTGAAGTTGCAGCCTATACCATTCAGGTGGTGCAAAAAATTGCCAAAGCGATTGAAAAAGGTTTAGGTGTAGATGGCATTGTACTCATGCAGCTCTCTGGCGCTGCGGCGGGTCAGACTGTTCCGCATGTTCATTTCCATCTGGTACCTACCTCTTTGCACAATCTCGGCAAACATGCTGCACAAATGGGTGATCAGGAAAAAATCAAACAACTGGCAGAGAAAATTAAAGCTGCTCTTTAATTCATTCTTCGTCCTTAAAAATGGAGCTTCGGCTCCATTTTTTATGCCTTATTTTTCATTTTTTATCACCATTCATAAATACAGTATTCCTCTTAAATGACTTTATTAAAACCGCATTACTCATCTACTGGATCAGCGTTAACTAAAGCAAAAAAATCCTGCACAGAATCTTAAAAATTAAAATTGCTCCCTTTTTAGATTTCATAGATCTGCAATATTTCCTTAACCATACTGACTTATTCATCCTCAATACTGAGCACCAATACAGGATGGTAGCCAAGACCGAGCTACTGCATACACCTCAAAAGACCTAAAAAAGTCTGATTGGAGCTTTATATGAAAAAATCACTTTGCATTTTCGCAATTGGGGCAAGCGTTTTTACACCGCTCATGGCAGTCGCTGCTGATGTCAAAGTCTATGGACGTGCACATGTGTCTTTAGATTATCTAGATGATGGCCAAGATTATAATGAAGTTGGAATTTCCTCCAATGCATCACGCCTTGGATTTAAAGCTGAACAGACACTTGAAAATGGCATGACCGTATTTGGCCAGATTGAGCAGGAAATTAACTTTGCCAGTGGCTCTGCAAATGATGATGTCGAGTTTGCTACTCGCGATACCTTCGTCGGTTTAAAAGG
Organism: Acinetobacter sp. YH12233; assembly: GCF_013417725.1. Lineage (NCBI taxonomy): Bacteria > Pseudomonadati > Pseudomonadota > Gammaproteobacteria > Moraxellales > Moraxellaceae > Acinetobacter > Acinetobacter sp. YH12233. Next base: position 958 of record NZ_VPDK01000047.1, on the reverse strand, counting down.
TGATTTCGGTCAGGCAAGGATCGGCCGTTTCGATAGTCCATTTAAAGTGGCACGCAGTCCAGTTAACTTCTTTGGAGATATGGTCGGCGATGTACGTAACGTGACCCGTGTAGGGAATCTGCGTTTTGATGAACGTAATGCCAATAGCATTGAATATAAATCACCAAAATTCGGCAATGGATTTAATGTTCTGGGTGCACTTTCCCTACATGAAGCCAACAGCCCGGATGCATCTAAGGATGGTGAAAAAGATAAAGATAAGGCTTATGACGTTGCCCTTACCTACCAAAAAGATAAAGTTGATTTTGCAGCGGCATATGAACATTATGAAGAAGAAGCCAGTCGTGGTGAACGTGATGGTTTCCGGATTGCAGGTGCCTACAAAATCACGCCAGACTTGAAACTCGGTGGTCTGTATCAGTTCCTTCAGCATGACAATACCGAAGTTAATCCTGATGCTCAGGTCTTTGGCATCGCAGGTGAATATAAATTAGCAGCCAAGACCTCATTGCGTGGACAGGTCTTTCACCGTGATGTAGATGCCGATGATGCCAATGCTACTTTACTGGCGATTGGAATTGAACATCGTCTTGACCCAGCAGTCCGCATCTACAGCAATCTGGCCAGTGTATTAAATGATGAAAACTCAAATCTGACACCTTGGGCACAAGGCCGTAGCAATGCAGTGGCTGGCGCACGTGGTGAAGACAGCTTCGGACTATCGGTCGGTATGCGTTACGACTTCTGAAGCCCTCCCCAATTTCATATTAGAAAAGAGCCTGCCTGATGCGGGTTCTTTTTTATTTTTTAATTAATCCCGACTATTTTAATTAACCCGAATCGCGGATAAAAAATTGACTTGAAAAATAAGAGGACTAGAGCCATCAGTTGAGTTACCACACAAAACTTAAAACTCTAGTCCCGATGTTTAATAGTACCGAATTATTTTGCGTAATTG
>NZ_VPDK01000046.1:0-21857 GCF_013417725.1 Acinetobacter sp. YH12233 | reverse complement strand
AAAAGAGTACTTTGATTATCATCTTAAAGAAACTGAATGGCGTTGGATGAGGGAACCTAATGAGTTAGCAACTGAGCTGTGGAACCTCATTAGGTAAAATTAAGTGTAAATCTGCTAGTCTAGAGCCAAAATAATTTATCAGTATTATTTAATTCATTCGGTATATCAATAATGTCTTTTATTGTTTGCACAGTCCAGATTGGTTGAGGGAGTAAATCTTCCCCATAAACCATAATAGATATCCTTACTATGTCTATATAAGGTATTTTTATTATTACATCATCTATATTTACGCCCACAATCTGATCATGCTCTAAGCTAAAATTTTTAATTTTAGTTTTATAATTACTCGTATCTAAATTTTTATTAGCTTCTTTTCTTACTAACCTTTTTAAAAACTTAAACATACAGGCTACCTACTGGAATTAAAATAAAGTCCATTCTGTAAAAGCTTCCAACTCTTCATCATAAGCTTCAACTAATTTATATGCTCCATACCCTCCCGCTAGACCGCCAATTATTACACCTACTGTTGAACATATGGGAGACCCGGGGCCACAAATTCCTCCTGCAATAGCACCACCCACAGCGCCAGCTGCCACTCCTGAGCCTATGGTTGCGGCTTCTTTATAAAATTCCTTTTCTTTATTCTCAGCTGAAAAAATCTCATACCAAGCATAGGAAATTGAAATAACGACAATTACTCTGCCTAGTGGTTTCATATACTTTGCTGCTTTATCAAAAGTTCCATGGGATGCCCCTGATCCTTTAACTACACTATAAAAAACTTTATTTTTATCTGCTGTTGAAAGCGCCTGAAAATATGAATTTCTTGTACCTGTTGATGCTTTTACATAATGATCTAAGGTTTGTCTTGACTGATCTTTCAGTCTTTTCCATTTATCAGGATCTTTTAATTTCAATGCATAATATTCTAAGAATTGATCTAAGCTTTTAGCCGCTATTTTTTCTTTTTGTGATACTGCTAACGCGATTGGAGAATTCTTTTTCCTGGTCTGTTCTAAGATATCATTTCTTAATGTATGAGCCTCTTTCGAAGCATCTTTTACAGTCATTCTTCCATTTTCAACATCCTTTAAGTAATCATGACTCATTTTTTTAATTGCTTTCATATAAGCAATTCTTAAGGAGCTATCATGATCTAAAAAGTTATTACTAAAGTAAAGTGCTGTACCATGTAAGGCTTCAAGTGCTATTTCTAATTCATTTTTAACTTTAACAGGTACTTTATTTGATTCTGCTTGTTTTGTTGTACCTGTAGTTGATTTTAATTTATATATCGATTTATTAAATTCGCCATTTTCTAGTGCGGGAACACGCACTCTGGCAATTTTTGAATTATTTAAAATTAACTCTACAAAGATTAAATCTAATTTATTGCAATTATAGATTTTGGTACAACCATTCGGATCAATTTTTCCTCCATAACTTTTTTGAGTTGTCGTATTTAGTAAGGTATAGCTTAATTTTGATAAAAGGTCTTTATTATCACAGGATACTTTTAAACGAGCCGTATAAGTCATTCTTCTAACTCCGATATCTCTGCATCATATTTATGCACCATAACTGTATATTTTTCTTCCTTATTTTTTGAGGTAATTCTAATAATTCCATCTTTGGGAACCTCTCCTGTTCGTACATTCCCCTGAGAATCAATAAGACTAAAATTTGGAGAGCTTTCTAATAATTTATTATTTATTTTATATCGCACATCGAACTCTAAAATATAGGAACTATTATGTGAGGCAGGAAGATAAGGAATATCATGTATTGTCTTTTCCCCTGATAAAAATTGATGCTGCCCTGCCATCATCTCAAACTGACCACCCGTCGTCGGCAAAATTCCGGCATTACTGATTTCAACTTGAGAACCGCCCGCAGTTAAAACAATTTTTTTCGCTGCTGTAATTTCAATCTGATCTTCAGTGGAGACAATTTTGATACCTTTGCGTGCAATAACATCCATCCCATCATTTTGCCCCTGTAGTTCAACTTTGCCTTTTGCGGCATAAGCACTTAGGCCTTGTTGAGCTGCAAACAGACTCACTTTAGAAGAGGCATGCCCAATAATATTTTTTTGTGAACTTAAGTTAATACTGTCCGCTGCCTGGTGGCTAATTTGACCCTCCGCAGACAAATAAATATCCTGCTGAGTACTCAGTGCAATGGATTTTGGTGCTGTCAGAATCATAATTGCCTGTTTAAAGGCAGCTGCTTTGTCTTGATCTTGCTGTTTAATTTGCTCAATAAAGCTTTTTAAATTTTCAAAGATTTCAAGCGGATCAGTTTGCTGGTTTTTAGCAACATCACTTAGCGCCTGGCTCATCTGCAAGCCTGATTCAAGCTGGCTTTTCGCTGGTTCAGCATCCATATGTGAACCGTCTGCGGCTTGCTGTTTATGAGCCGAAATCAATAACCCTTTACCTGCACGGACTGCACCCCATTGGTCAGTTCTAAGTTCAAAGCCTTCACCCCGTCCTTCATTTTCAGCCTGTTCTTTTGAATAACTTAAGTTACCCAGATTGAGCTGACTGGCAGCTTGACTACTATGTAACTGTATACTGATCTGGCCAGTCGTATCATCAAAACGTAACTGGTTAAAGCCTTGCCCCTGTACTTCTTGCGAGCGAATACCACTGAGTTTTTTGGTATCTGGTAGTTGTCCTTTTTGATCAAACTTCGTCGGAGAACGTTGGCCTTCATGAATCCGACCTACCACAAAAGGCCGATCAATATTGCCATCAAAAAAGTCGACGACCACAATTTCACCAATGCGTGGCAAGAAACGGACCCCATAACCTATACCTGCCCACGGGGTCAGAACATCTACCCAGGCTGAATCTGTATCACTGTCATTGCTGCCTGCGCCACCATCGTGAGCATGGTCATCCGGACGAGTGAACAGAAAACGGATTTTGATCCGCCCCCATTCATCCACATAAATTTCTTCATCTTCTGGCCCGACTACTTTGGCGCGTTGCGGATAGGCCTGTGGTCGATGTAATAAAGGCTGGTATTCAGGAACCAAGTGAATATGGCGACGTTGCAAGACTAGCTGGTTGGCCTGACGCTTACCTGCGTCCTTGAATTCTGTCATCTGCCAGCAGCTTTGCTGAATTAAAGCATGAACCTGCTCATTTAAGTCTTTAGGCAAATTATTCTGGTTATAAAATTGCTTGGAGATGATTAAAAATTCTTTGTCTACTGCTGGATGCTGGTCAATTTCAGGATGCTGATCCAGCCGAAACCAGTAACCCACTTGGGCATCACGTACCGTGGATGTTGCTAAAAATTGTTTGGCCTGTGCATCATAGAAATGCTGCAAATTTTGATTTATTTTCTCGATTTGTGCATCTGAGGCTGGAGTTGCCTGATCTTCATGCCTGAGATCAGTCACCCATGCCGGACTGATGTTACAGGCCTGTTCCAATGCCAGACTGGCATTATCCTGAACCTGACTCTGCTGGTGCTTGCTTTGTACTGAACCTACACCTTCTTCCTGATTCAAGCGATCGGCATGCCAGCGCTGGATATATACAGCGGTCGGCTGCAACTGCCGTTCTGCAATAAAACTGGTCATGCTATCTTCTTGTTCAGTAGCACTGGAACGATGGAAACGGATCGCTCTGCGGCTTAAAGCTTGGTAGTAGCTATTGTCATCAATTAATCTAAGCTTTTGTGCGGCAATCGGTGCAGATGAATGCACAACTATAAGCTCAGACTCATCAATCAGCCAGTTAATCCCCTCACTACGCCATAAACGGGTTAAAAAGTCATAGTCGCTTTCATTCAACTGCATAGTAAAAGGACGCACATCATAAGTTTGCTGCAAACCGGATAAATCCAGCTTGAGTGCAGCCGCAAATAATGGACTCTTACGCTGCCATTCTTTGAATAAGATTTCAGTAATCTCCCGGACACTCTTGTCCATGAACACACGACTATTACGGCGTTGATGCCATAGCGACGTTGCATCTTCCAGAGTGAGTTTATAAAGCGTTAATGCGCCATCACTCTGTCCCTGAGTTGCTGCAGTAATAATTCCGGAACTGCGAAATAACTGTCCTTGATCCGTGACCTGATCTATCGCTACTTGAGTTCCAATAAATTCTTTAAGGGGAATCAAGGCATTAGTCGACACACAAATCAGCTCAATTTTTAGTCCTTGATTCAGGACATGTTGGCCATCAATACGTTGCAGAAAAACTTCAGAATTAAGTTTTTGATGGGAAAACTGAACAAGCAAAGCACGCTTCTGTGCGCTAAGACCCAATTGCTCTAATACTTGAGCGATATGATTTTTTATCATTTTTAATTGTTATAAATATTTTTGCGGCATTATAGTGAATTATTTATATCCAGCCTAGGTTCATTGGTCTGGCCATGGTTCCGATTCATCACTGTAATTCTGGAAGAGGCTTGAATATCAAATTTTTTATTTTTTGAAAGTCAGGAACTTCAAGCAGATCAAGTATTCAAAAAAATAGCTTTCTTTTCATTTTAATCTTTCAAAAATATGGGCAAATGAATCACTCATCTACCCAAAAAATCTTTTTAACCGCCTTTTTTCACCAGATAATGGAACTCTTTATTGCCATTTTCATCCAGACGTTCTTCTTGAAGCAGCAGTTCATGGCCGAGATGCATACAGAATTTTGGAATATCCCAAGAGGTTGAATTATCCGTAGCAAAAACTTCAACTACATCACCAGCTTTAGACTTACGGATGGCTTGATGCAACATCATGACTGGCTCAGGGCAGCGTAATCCACGGGTATTCAATTGCAGGCTTGGCGTAATTTCGGCTTCAGACATCGACAGACTCAGGAATTCAAGATCAGCCTTATTTTAGCATAAAGCGGCTATCGCATTGCAGCTCACGCTTTGAGCCAATTCACAAAACTATACTGACCCGCGGGATCAAGACTGCGCAGCATAATTACAATAGACAAGCGTATTTTCTGCGGTATGATAAAATCACGTTTTTTTAGATATTAAGAGTCTTTAGGAAAGATCATGCACGAGGAATCAGGCCCGTCGTGGGGTATGCGCGGCTTACGTAAATGGCTGGGAACTGCACCCGAAACTCGCGACGAACTGCTAAAATTAGTACAAGATTCACGTCGATTTTTAGAACCCGATACTGTTGCAATGCTGGAAGGCGTGCTGGATCTGCCAGCCACCAAAATTCGTGAAGTCATGACGCCAAGAACGTCCATGATTAGCTTGCAGGAAGATGACCAACTTCTGGAAATTCTGCATGTTTTAGTTGAATCTGCGCATTCGCGGTTCCCTGTGTTCTCATCTGATCAACCGGATAATGTGGTTGGTATTTTGCTGGCCAAAGATCTGCTTCCTTTCCTGACCGAGCCTTCTTCCAAAGTCGATATTCGTGCCTTGATGCGTCAGCCGCTGTTTGTGCCGGAAAGTGCACGTTCGGATCAGGTTCTACGTATGCTGAAAAATACCCAGACTCATATTGCGGTAGTGATTGATGAGTACGGTACAACTTCAGGTCTGGTGACCCTAGAAGATATTCTCGAAGAAATTGTGGGTGAAATTGAAGACGAACATGATATTGCTGATGAAGAAGCACAATATATTGTTCCGGATCAAGACCCGAAGACAGCCAATACCTGGGTAGTACAAGCGCTGACGCCAATTGAGCATTTTAACAACATGCTAGATGCCAATTTCTCCGATGATGAAGTTGAAACTATGGGCGGTTTGTTATTGCAGGAAATTGGTCTGGTAAATGATCTGGAAGGTCAGACGATTGAATTGGAAAACTGGCAATTTACCATTCTTGAGGCAGATTCACGTTCTATTCGTTTAATTCGAGCTGTGCGCCAATGAGAGCATATTTCGATAAGCTATTAAATCCAGCCCAGCAGCAAAAGCAGTTAGCCTTAATTTATCCTGTATTGATTGCCTTATTTGCCGGCGCTATTTTTAGCCTGGCACTGGCACCTTATCATTACTGGTGGCTGGCGATTCTCTCTCCTGCCTTACTGTATGCTTGCGTCCGTGGTCGTAGTGCGAAACAGGCCTTTGGGATTGGCTGGGCTTATGGAATTGGATTGTGGTTTGTGGGTGCATTCTGGCTCTATACCTCTATTCATGTGTATGGCGATACCAGTGCTTTCCTGAGCGTAATCATGATCCTGATCATGGCGATCATCATGGGACTGTTTACTGCGCTTCAGACTTTTATTTATCGTCGCTTTTTCCCGGAAACACCTCTTACCTTCGCCCCACTTTGGGTGATCTTTGAATGGGCCAAAACCTGGGTATTTACCGGTTTCCCATGGCTCTTTGCAGGTTATGCTTTTACTGAGCTCTATCTGGATGCCTATGCGCCTTTATTCGGTGTATTTGGGGTGTCCTTTGTAGTGATTGTTCTAGCCTGTGCGCTGGTTGAAATTTTAAGTAAACGGGTCTTCTGGATCGTTCCTTCTGCAATCTTGTTATTGGGTGCTTGGGGCGCAGCACAACTGACTTTCGTGCAAGAAAAAAATGAAAAGCCGCTCACTGTTTCTCTGATTCAGGGCAATATCCCCCAGGACCTGAAATGGTTAACTGAATATCAGGTAAAAACCCTGCTGATCTATGCCAATCTGAGCAAGACCGAATGGGGACGTGACCTGATTGTCTGGCCAGAATCTTCGATTCCGATGTTCCAGACCGACATTGAGCCTTTTTTGGATGCGATGAAAGTTCAGGCAGAAAAATCTGGAACAGCTTGGGTCACAGGTATTCCGTTCTGGGATCTGGCTGAGTCACAGGAAGCAGGCACGCCAAAATATTACAATAGCATCATGGCCACTGGTGATGAGTCGAGTGGACTTTATAAGAAGCAGCGTCTGGTGCCTTTTGGAGAATATATTCCACTCTCTGGCGCACTCAGTTGGGTACTTCCAGCTCTGCAAAACGACCCTTCGGTAAGTGGTTTTTCGCGTGGTGCGGATATCCAGAAACCATTAAATGTGAAAAACCATCCTCTAGGTGCGGCAATTTGCTATGAAGTGGCTTATCCAAACCTGACTCGTCGTAATGCCAGCCAAAGTGATTTTCTGGTGACCGTATCTAATGATGCCTGGTTTACTGGCACTGCCGGTCCACAGCAACATTTACAGATGGTACAAATGCGGGCCAAGGAAAATGGTCGCTGGTTTATTCGTGCTACCAATACTGGGGTAACTGCGTTCATCGACCACAATGGCCATATTGTGAAACGTGCACCCATGGATAAAGAAGCTATACTCCGCGGTGAGCTACCCGCCATGCAGGGTGAAACGCTTTACATGAAACTCAGCGACTGGCCAATACTGATTTTCTCCGTATTGTTATTATTACTGGGTTGGCGCTTCCGCCCACGTAAGGTGGATATCAGCTTTAAGTCGAGAAGATAATTCTCTCAAAAGTCCCTCTTTTAAAAAGGAGGAGCTATAAAAAACCGAGGTTCATGCCTCGGTTTTTTTTATCTATATGTTATTAAAACTGGATCACCAGATAAGACAACATGCTCGCCAGTGACAGCATTGGAATATAACGATAGACCTGTACAATACCATTTTCCAATGCAGAAGCCTGTTCCTGTTCAAACTGTACGACCGATGCTTTTAATGCTGACCAGAAACATAGTACGAATAAGGTACTCATCATGCTAATGGCAAAGAAACCCACCATAATCTGGCTGCTGCCTTCAGTGGTCTGCCATAAATGCAAAATTCCCTGGCTGGCTGGAAGAATGCTTAAAACCAAAAGAACAGATTTCAGCATCGACCAATGAAACTGGTTTATTTCATCCGATAATATTAATGCTTTCATACTATTCTCCTTTGGCTAAAAAAGGGCCATTAAGAATATTATGAGCTATTTTTTGTAAATAGAAAGTCTATATTTATTCACATTTTACGATAATTGTAATAGATAAATATGGGAATAATTCTTATTATAACTATCAAATCATCAATATTATAGTAATAGCATTAAATTCAGTTATTTATATTATATTTTATGATTGATAGTTATTATCACTTCACCCAATATTGAAACAATCAATCAAGTGAAGTGATATATTCAATAACCTACTAATTTATAATAATTATCAGTTAAGGTTGGTAATAAATATCAGCATCAGTTCCTTCGCCACCCGCCTGTCCATCAGCACCAAAAGAATACAAGTCGAAGGCACGGCCGTTAGTTCCCGGAATCACGTATTGCAGGTCATTATCCCAGCTGTCTTTTGGATAACCACCTTTCACATAGCCGCCTGGGAGCCAGTTCTTCGCTGTTGCCGGCTGATTTACCAGCGCATCCAGACCACCTTCCTGCATGCTTGGATATTTGCCATTGTCCAGCTTATATTGATCCAGTGAACCCGCAATACTTTGCAATTTGATGACTGTGGTATCCACTTTAGCCTTTTCACCGCGTCCCATTACATTTGGAACAATTAGGGCCGCAAGCACACCGAGAATAACAATAACCACCATTACTTCAATCAGGGTAAAACCTGAGGCACGATGTGCACGTAACTGGCTCACACGTACGGTAGGTTCAACAGCTGTAGTTGAAGGGTCTATGGCTTGATTTGGATTCCTTTTCATTCAATATCTCTCATTCATCTTTAGAAAGTTCAGGCACTTTCAATTCTTCGTAGACGTTACACATGTTATTTAAATCATATTATTCATATTCACGATTGGCAGCATCACTGCGATCACAATTACCAGCACAATACTGGCCATGAGTACCAGCATCAGCGGCTCCAGAAGCGCAAGTAATGTCGAAATCAGTGTGGTCACTTCCCGATCCTGCATGGTCGATGCCCGTTCCAGCATACGATCCAGCTCCCCCGAGGCTTCACCACTTTTGATCATTTGTACCATCATCGGGGGGAAATAACCACTACGTTCCAGCTGGGTAGCCAGGTTCCCACCTTCAGTGACTTTTTCAGCAGCCAGATTAACCGAATCCCGGATCACCCAGTTATTGCTTACCGCTGCCCCGATGCGTAAGGCATCCACCAATGGCACACCAGACTGAGTCAGAATCGATAGAGTACTGGCAAAACGGGCAGCATTAATGCCACGTGATAATTTTCCGAATAAAGGTAGTTTCAGAGTCAGACGATCAAAAGCATAATGCCCAGCCGTTGTTCTTAAAAACCGTACCAGAAGAAAAATACCTACCGCACTCCCTATCAATAAAAATGGCCACGCGATCCGGATAAAATCGCTGGCTTTCATTAAAGTCACTGTAATCCAAGGCAAGGCATCTTTACTTTGATCAAAGGTCTTGACGATATCCGGTACTACATAGGTCATCAGGCCCATCACAATTGCAAAAGACATCAAGAGCAAAATAATCGGATAGATCATCGCCCCTTGAATCTTTTTCTGCATAGCAAAACGGTTTTCGGTATAGTCAGCTAACTGATCCAGAATCAGGTCCAAGTGACCAGAACGTTCACCAGCCGCAATGGTGGCAATATACAGCTCTGGAAAACGTCCAGACTGTTGTAGCGCCTGAGCCAAGCTATGTCCTTCCAGCACTTTAGAACGTACTGACATCAGCAGATTTTGCACATGAACTTTTTCGCTCTGCTTGCCGACGGCGCGAATAGCTTCTTCCAGCGGAATTGCGGCAGCGACCAGTACCGAGAGTTGTCGGGTCATAAGAGCCAAATCATAAGCAGTAATGCTTTTTTCAAACCATTTGCGACGGTAGTGCTGGTCTTTTTTCTCAACCGGATCTACAGAGACCGGAATCAGCGCCTGATCCCGAAGCTGTTGCCGGATTTGTCGTGCTGAATCCCCCTCAAGCACGCCTTTTTGCTGCTTCCCTGAAGCGTCAAGCGCAGTAAACTGATATGCAGGCATTGTAATGCTCTAATTTTCCAAAATTTTGCTTAACGCTGTTGCGTCAGACCATCAAAATCATTCATATTCTTCAATATAAATTATCTGCTCACTCTAACATAACTGAACTTTGAGCACGACGAAATTTCATCAGGACCCACTCTGTTACTATGCCAAATTCTGTTCCCGTTACTGCCCCTGTTTATCGTGTTCGTGTTGCAGTGCCGGTGCATCTGTTTGACTGTTTTGACTATAGCTTGAGTCAGGAACAATATCAGCAGGCAGAAGTGGGGGCCCGAGTCGCGGTTTCTTTTGGCCGGCAAAATCTGGTCGGCGTGATTACTGAAAAATTACCGCTAGATGCTCCGATTGATCCCAGTTTCAAACTGAAAGCTATTACCGAGCTTTTAGATGACCGTGCCATTATCAATTCCCAGGTCTTAAGTGTATTGACCTGGTCAGCACAGTATTACCAGTTTCCTATCGGGGAAGTGATCCAGACTGCCTTACCGACTTTATTGCGTCAGGGCAAACCTTATAACCTGCTGGCCCGAAACTGGAAATTGCTGGATCATGAGGCTGAAGCCAAGGTTCGGCGTTCCGAGAGGCAACAGGAAGCCTATCGGATTCTAAAACTACATCCGGTGGGAACAACTGAGAATCTCTTAAATCTGGCCGGAATAGAAACAGCGACTTTAAAAGCGCTCGAAAAAAAAGGAATTTGCGAATGTGTCCTGGAAGCACAGGATTTTAGCCCGCAACCTGTACAACTGGCCCAGATGCCATTAACGGCCAATCCGGAACAAAAGCATGCGATTCAGCAAGTGCTGAAATACCGCAAGCAATATCAGGCCTTTTTACTCGATGGCCTGACTGGCAGTGGCAAAACTGAAGTCTATCTTCAGATCATGGAACAGGTACTCAAACAGGGCAAGCAGGTGCTGGTACTGGTGCCTGAAATCGGACTGACACCACAAACCATTAGTCGCTTTCAATCCCGCTTCCATTGTCACATCGCCCTGCTTCACTCTGGCCTGAATGACAGTAAACGCTTACAAGCCTGGCAAGCCGCTGAAACCGGTAAAGCGTCCATTGTACTTGGCACCCGTTCTGCGATTTATACACCGATGCCGAATCTAGGCCTGATCATTCTGGATGAAGAGCATGACCTGTCTTTTAAACAGCAGGAAGGCTTTCGCTATCATGCCCGTGATGTGGCATTGTACCGGGGACATTTACAGCAATGTCCAGTCCTCTTGGGTTCGGCAACACCCAGCATTGACAGTTATGCACTAGTGCAGCAAGGCAAAATGCAGGTGCTGGAACTGAATCAACGCGCGGGTACAGCACTAATGCCAAAAATCCATATTCTGGATTTAAAAGTGGCACCAAAGCAGCATGGCATCAGCCTGCATCTGATTGAAGAAATCAAAAAACGCCTGGCTAAAAAAGAACAGGTGCTCATTTTTCTGAATCGTCGTGGTTATGCACCCGTATTGATCTGTGGCAGTTGTGGTTGGCAGGCGCAGTGTCCGAACTGTGATGCCAATTTCACTGTGCATCGGCAACCTTATCAGCATCTGCATTGTCATCACTGTGGCACCATTCATCGTATGCCTGAACAATGCCCGCAATGCCAGCATCAGGAGTTGGCTACTTTAGGCATGGGGACTGGAAAAGTTGAAGAACATCTGAATGAGCTTTTTCCAGATTTTGAAGTGATCCGGGTCGATCGCGACTCAACCAGCCGGGTGGGTAGTTGGCAAAAGATCTATGACAAGATTCAGAAAAGTGAGCCTGCGATTCTGCTCGGCACGCAGATGCTGGCCAAAGGCCATCATTTCCCTTATGTCACGTTAGTCGCGATTTTAGATATCGATTCCGGTCTTCTTAGCGTCGATTTCCGGGCCACAGAACGTACAGCACAATTGATCGTACAGGTCGCAGGACGTGCAGGACGTGGGGAACATAAAGGGGATGTATATTTACAGACCCTAAGACCTGATCATGCGCTGCTGAATACCTTAGTCACTGAAAATTACCGCGCTTTTGCCAAGCAGACTTTGACCGAACGGCAAATCGCCCAGATGCCTCCTTTTCGTTATGCCGTGCTGATTCGCTGTGAATCCAAAGATCAGGCACAAAATACCGAATTCTTACAGAAACATGCTGCCCTGCTCAGGCAATATCCCGATCTGGTGCTGGACATCTGGGGTCCCATTCCTGCCCCGATGGAACGCAAAGCCGGACGCTATCAATCCCATATGGTGCTATTGTCCGCAGACCGTGCCCGTTTGCATTATTATGTCCGTAGCTGGTGGCAAAACCTGTTACAGGATAAGCCATCCAATATGAAGCTGACACTGGATATCGATCCACAAGAACTCAGCTAAAATATTGAGACCATCTTCATTTGATAAAGGCTCAACTTTAAGACTGGATGAAAATAAAATTTAAGGCGGAAAAATGTCGATACTGTTACAAATAGCGCTGGTTCTGGCGATTGCACTGTTAATGGTGCCACTGAGCCATAAACTCAGACTGCCAACAGTGCTGGGCTATTTACTGACAGGTTTAATCATTGGGCCGAGTGCCTTAGCGCTGATCTCTGCTCCTGAGGTGATGCAGACTTTTATTCAAATCAGCCTGTTAGCCCTGATGTTCTGGATTGGTCTGCAACTCAGACCACAACGAATTCTTCAGCTTGGGCAACCCCTGTGGTTTATGGCCATTTTACAGGTACTGAGCACGGCCCTGATTTTGAGCCTGCTGGCCTGGTTCTTTCTCGATCAGCATCTGGTTTCCAGCATTGTCATCGGACTGGCCGGCAGCCTCTCTGCCATGACGTTGGTGACCCAGTTTTTAAATAATCAGCAACAACTGGCGACCAGTTATGGTCAATCCGCTTATGCCAACACCCTGATTCATGCACTGATTGCAATTCCTATCATTGCAGCGATTCCGCTTTTTGCTGGGGTCAGTTCAACAGAACATGGCATAGCTTATTTTGCTGCCATGATGGCTACCTTTACTGGCTTATTTCTATGTAACCGCTATTTCATGCAGCCGCTCTATCGCTGGATTGCCAAAAGTGGTCGTCATGAATTGCATAGCATTGTTGCCATTGTCATTTTCCTGAGCTTACTAGTCCTGATGGATACGCTGGGACTGAATCTGTACCTCGCGGCATTATTTGCTGGCATGTTACTGGCTGATTCTGATTTCCGGATTTCGGTCGAAAAGAGTCTGCAGCCTTTTAGCGGTTTATTGATTGGGTTGGCTTTTATCAGTCTGGGCATGTCATTGCAGTTTGCCGATGTGCTGACGCAACCCGTATTGATTATTGCCGGAACACTTTCGCTGATCCTGATTAAATTTGCGATTACCTTAGGATTGGCACGTTATTATCAGCATAGTTGGCGCAACAGTACGCTACTGGCTGCCAGTGTGGCACAAAGTGGTGAATTCGCTTTTCTGGCACTCATCATTGCACTTTCGCAGCAGATCATTACTCCAACCCTGCTCTCTCCATTAATGTGGATGGCAAGTTTATCCATGCTACTCACACCGGCATTTTACTGGTTATTGCATAACCAGATTCTGCCACGACTGGATCGGCAAAATCATTTGGCAGCGACCTTTGACATTGAAAGCCTTCCACCAAATACCGCACCAATTTTATTAATCGGTTTTGGCCGTTTTGGCCAGATCATTGCCCGTATTTTGCTGCAACAGCAGCAAAAATTCAGTGTAATGGACAGCAATATCGAAGCAACTGAATTGCTGACCTCTTACGGTATTACCTTCTATCAGGCCAATGCGACTGAGCCAGAGGCTTTAGCTCAGGCAAATCTGGATACGGTTCAGCATGTGATTGTCGCCATTGATGATATTGAAGATTCACTGCTGACCGTCCGACATCTGCGCTTAAATTATCCTGACATGTCTTTATGGGTACGGGCACGTAACCGGCATCATGTCCATCTACTTCAGGAGCTGGGCGTGGAACGAATCTGGCGAGAAACCTATGCTTCTGCACTAGAACTAAGTCAGTGTCTGCTAGTTCAGCTGAGCGGACTGTCTGAAGAACAGGCGCAACAAAAGATCCATGAGTTTCATACTCATGATCAGAAACTGCTCAATCGTCAATTTCATCCGGATACGGAGAGTCCGTTTAATTTCGCAGGCTCAAGGAATACACTGGCAGAACTGGAGAATCTTCTTGCTCAGGATCAGCTAAAAAAAGCACCAGAACAGGATACGGACACGCAACAGGACAACAACGCTTCAGGAATTGATGCCATAAGAGATGATCTGGCATAACTTGTGTTTTACAATAATGCCACCATTAAAGCAGGGTTATGGAGAATTTTATGTCTGATTTACGCCAACGCTTTTTTATTGAAGATAGCCCTGTTCGTGGTGAAGTGGTGCATCTTGAAGAAGCTTTACAAACAATTTTGGCCCAGCGTGACTATGCGCCTGCAGTAAAAATCCTGTTAGGTGAAATGCTGAGCGCCACTGCACTATTGGCCAGCACCCTGAAAATTAAAGGGCGTATCAGCCTACAAATTCAGGCTTCAGGCACATTTAAATGGGCAATGGCTGAATGTAACCATCGCGGTGAAGTACGTGCACTGGCGGATTACGAAGAAGATCCACACTTTCAGGCAGCAGAAGATAGCAGCACAGTTTTAAAATCACTGACTAATCCAGTGCTGTTTATCAATATCGAGCCTGAATTTGGTGAACGTTATCAGGGTATTGTTCCGCTTGATCAGGAAAATCTGGCTGGCTGTCTGATGCAATATTATGACCTGTCTGCCCAGATTCCGACACGTATCGTGCTGGCCAGTGATAACAATCGTGCAGGCGGTTTACTGATTCAACTGCTACCGCGTAACAGTGAAGAAGAACAACGCCGTGTCGATGAAGACTTATGGCCACGTCTGACCATGCTGACTGAAACATTAAAAACAGAAGAACTGGTCACTCTGGAGGCCAATGAAATTCTCTATCGTTTATATAACGAAGAAGAAGTGCGCTTACCAGAAGTAGAACATTTGCAGTTTGGCTGTACCTGTTCTAAAGAACGTTGTGCGATTGCCTTACAGCAGATTGGTGTAGAATCGGTTCGTGAAACTTTAGAATTCCAGAATCCAATTGAGATGGACTGTCAGTTCTGTAATAGCCGTTATATTTTTACGGCTGAAGAAGCTTTGAGCCTGTTTGGTGAACACCTCAGTTAATAACAGCCCCTGCTCGACTCAAAAAAAGCACTCAATATTGAGTGCTTTTTTCATTTTATATTTTCATAAAATATTGACCAAAATTCCTCATAAAAAAAAGACAAATGTACTTAATTTCAAGCTTGCCTCATGATTAAAATTTGCACACCGATAGAATCAGAAGATCAACGGTATTTTCAAAGTAAAAAAATCAAAAAAAATAAGTGGAAGATTTTAAATGAAATTTCGATATTTAATGGGTGTGATGTTATGTGCTGCGCAGAGCTTCAGCTATGCAGCCGAAATCACGGGGACATGGAAAGCCATTGATGACAAAACGGGCTATGCACGTGCTGATGTTGAAATCAGTAAACTCAATAATGGTACTTATCAGGGTAAAGTCGTTCGTATCCATGCCATTCCAAATCGTCCTGCACATACCCATTGCTCTAAATGTAAGGGGGCACTGAAAGACGTACCTATTCTGGGTCTATCTGTCTTATCAGGTCTAAAACCAAATCCAGAAAAGAAAAATGAATTCGTTAATGGTTCAATTCTCGATCCACTAACCGGCAATATCTATAAAAGTAAGGCAACGCTGAATTCCCGAGGCAATGTGCTAACGCTTCGTGGCTATGTAGGTACACCCATGCTCGGACGTACAGTGTCTTGGGTGAAAGTCGAGTAAATCTCATGTTTTTATAAATTCTCATCTGTAAGCTGTCTGGCCAGATCAAAGGCTTGGACAGCTTAAAATCATTATCTTTATCCCATTCCTTATCACGTAAATACTTACTCATTCTCATCATGCTGAATGAACGTAATTTTTAACTCATATTCATTTTTCTTAATTTAATGTGATTATTGACTGGTATTTAGTGTATTTTTCACGCTATATTAATCCCATAATTTTTTTATGCCTTTAAGAAGTTAAATATATTTTCAATAGCATGGGGTAATGTGGCAATGAGATTCAAACTGCTTTGTTCTATCATTCTTACAGCAGCAAGCACCATCAGTCTATCTGCTTTCGCCAACAGTGACCCATTACTTGGCCACTGGAAAACCATTGATGACCGTACTGGTTATTCCCTGGCAGATGTGGTGATTAGTAAGGATGCTCAGAATCACTATATTGCCAAAATTGTGCATGTTCGTGAGATTCCAGGGGCAGCTCGACAGCAGACTTGCACCCTATGCAAAGGCGCATTGAAGGATCAGCCGCTCATTGGACTGACGATGCTTAAGGGACTGAGTAGTCATCCCGAGCATAGCAATGAATTTATTAACGGCACTCTGCTCGACCCGGTTTCTGGTCAGCTTTATCAGGCTCGTGCCCGCCTGAAAAATAATGGCAGGCATCTTGCCATTCATAGTCGTGCTGAAGGTGCACCGGTCGGACGCAATATGACCTGGATTAAAAACTAGTTTCGAATTCAGAGTATTAATAAAAGCTCCTTAGGAGCTTTTTTATTTTAGGTCATGTGATAATTCACATGAATTCATTAATTTTATGCCAATCTCATCACATTTTGTGCTATTGATTTCGTTACATTTTATGAATAAATTAGAGTAATAAATCTAATACGAATAATCATTGATCAACAGGCATGTTATGAAGAAAATTTTAAGTCGCTTAATGATGGGGATCACATTGGCAACAGCAGCAGGTTTAAGCTTTGCTTCTGAAGATCCACTACTGGGGAAATGGAAGACTATCGATGATCAATCCGGTTATTCTCGTGCTGATGTCGAAATCCGTAAAAAACCAGATGGCAGCTATGAGGGAATTATCGTAGAAACCCGTAGCCTGCCAGGTGCAGAAAGACTGGGAATCTGTAGCAAATGTCCAGGACAGCTTAAGAATAAACCATTTATTGGCTTGCCATTTATCTGGGATTTTAAGGCAGACCCCAAAAAACCTCGCGAATTCCATGATGGCAAGATACTTGATCCAATCAGCGGTAAAGTTTACAAAGGTAAAGCACGTTTAAGCGCCAATGGCAAACGCCTGACCCTGCGTGGTTATGTAGGCGTTTCGGTTATCGGACGCAGTGTGACCTGGATAAAATACTAATTTTTGTCAGTTTTCCATGCCCCTGTTTCAGGGGCTTTTTTAATGGTTATGATTTGAAACAATTAAGTACAAATAAAAACTGTTTCCCTTAGCGCAAACTCATAATAATGAATTGAAGACGGTTATTTTTTATTCACACAATGATCTATCTTCAGCTGCAATTCAATCTGCTAAGGACTCTGAAACGGAGTATTCATGCGACATGTATTCCTCAATTCATAGGCATGGGTAAATGTGTGTTGCAAACAGCGGATGGTTTGCAAATGACAGATAAAACTATAAAAACAGATGCCCGCCTAGATCTTTGTTTCCCTGCTCAGACTGAGCTGTTCAGGTTCAAGCAGGATTTCCATAGGATAGGAGTTCCTCTTCTAGGCAGGATGCTGGTTCAACTAGCATCCCATACCGTTAGGGCACAGCGCAGCGGCCATAAAATATTATGGCATTCCCCTACTTCAGGACGACCTTCCTTTCTGAATGTCTCAAGCCTGGCTGTTTAAGGAGTAGAGCTATGACTACAATTCAATATAGAGAAAACTTTTCCAACGGTTATATCCCCTCTGAAATCATGGATGATCGTACCTTTGATTTGTTCCACTTTTCTGAAGCATGTGGCCAAAGTCCGGAATGGGTGATGCAACTCATTGAACATGGAATTTTGCCGAACCGTTCTAAAACGCATCCTGGTACCTTCCTCGGGGAAGATATTACTCGAGCACAACGGGCTTACCGTTTGCAGCGTGATTTTGATGCTTCCTTTAGTGCCGTTGCCATGATGCTGGATCTCATTGATGAAGTGCAGGAATTACGTCGTGAGGTGAAACATCTGCATTTCAAGTAATGCCTTTTAATGTCCGGTCTGCTTGAGTTAGATCAATGCGGACTAGGGCATATTTTGCTTTTTTCTTTTATTTTTTGAGTGATAAATATCCCTATGAAAACCAAAGACTGCAATAAAAAGATCAAATATATGTTCCCAGAATACCGTGATTTAATTGTGCAATTACGTGAGGAAAATCCGTACTTTGCCCGACTGTTTGAGGAACATAGTGAATTGGACAAACAGATTAGCCAGCTTGAACTCGATCCAGTCAATCATATCAATGATGATATCGATGCGATTAAACGCAAAAAACTAAAACTGAAAGACGAAATTTATCGCATGCTGAAAAACTCTGAGGCCGATCCGCTTACCTGAATAGGAACGGCTTTCTCAACCAAGAGTATTTCAATATAAGGTCTAATCATCCGTTTACCTAGAAGGTGATTATCAAATGATTTCGGTTCTTAAATAAAGAATCTGTCCAAATAAAAAAGCCCGCATGATGCGGGCTTTTTCAGACTTAAAAGTAATCGAATTATGCTTGTTCGATGTCTTTCATGGTCAATTTAATACGACCACGGTTGTCAACGTCAGCAACCTGTACTTTCACTTCCTGACCTTCTTTCAATACGTCAGCCACGTTGGCAATACGTTCGTTAGAGATTTGAGAAATATGAAGCAGACCGTCAGTACCTGGCAGGATGTTCACGAATGCACCGAATTCAACGATACGAATCACTTTACCTGTGTAGATTGTGCCTGGCTCAACTTCAGCAGTCAGTGCCTGGATTTTTGCAATCGCAGCCTGTGCAGCAGCTTTAGTTTCACCAAATACGCGTACTGTACCGTTATCTTCGATGTCAATCGCAGCTTTAGTTTCTTCAGTGATTTGACGGATAGTCGCACCACCTTTACCAATCACGTCACGGATCTTGTCAGGGTTGATGTTGATCACTTGGAAAGTCGGCGCGTGCATAGAAATTTCTGGACGAGCACGTGAAATCACTTGATTCATTGCGTTCAGAATGTGCATACGACCTGCATAAGCCTGGTTCAATGCAACTTCCATGATCTCTTCAGTAATACCTTCGATCTTGATGTCCATTTGTAGTGCAGTAATACCGTTAGCAGAACCCGCTACTTTAAAGTCCATATCACCAAGATGGTCTTCGTCACCCAAGATGTCAGAAAGAACTGCGAAACGTTCGCCTTCTTTCACTAGACCCATTGCGATACCCGCAACTGGTGCTTTAAGTGGAACACCGGCATCCATCAATGATAGAGAAGCACCACATACAGACGCCATTGAAGATGAACCATTAGATTCAGTGATGTCAGATACGATACGGATCACGTACGGGAAGCGGTCAGCTGCTGGAAGCACGGCTTGAACACCACGACGAGCCAGACGGCCATGACCGATTTCACGACGTTTAGGACCAGACTCACGACCTGTTTCACCTACAGAATATGCAGGGAAGTTGTAGTGAAGCATGAAGTTGTCAGTTTTAGTACCAGCCAAGGTATCTACCATCAACGCATCACGAGTATTACCCAGAGTAGTAGTGACCAATGCCTGAGTTTCACCACGTGTGAATAATGCAGAACCGTGAGCACGGTCTAATACGCCAACCTGTACATCAAGGGCACGAACAGTTTTAGTATCACGACCGTCAATACGCGGTTTACCAGACAGGATGTTGTCACGTACGGTACGGTATTTAAGATCTTCAAATAATTCGTTTACGTCATCAGCAAGACCAGTTTCGTCACCTTCTGGAACGAACTGAGCTAGCGCTTCTGCTTGAAGTGCATCAAGTGCTGCATAACGGTCTTGTTTCACCGCAATGGTATATGCTTCAGAGATTTTCGCTTCGAATGCTTCTTTCAGTTTTGCACGAAGGTCTTCGTTTTTCTCAGGAGCAACCCAAGTTGATTCTTTCGCACCAGCTGCGGTCGCGAATTCTTTGATTGCTTGGATCGCGATTTGCATTTCATCATGACCGAACAATACTGCACCCAGCATTTGGTCTTCTGAAAGTTCTTTCGCTTCTGATTCAACCATCAGTACTGCAGATTCCGTACCTGCAACGACAAGATCAAGATCACTTTCTTTCAATTGTTCAAAGCTTGGGTTTAGAACGTATTCACCGTTGATCAGACCCACACGTGCCGCACCGATTGGACCACGGAATGGTGTACCTGCAATCGCAAGTGCTGCAGAAGTACCCAGCATGGCTGCAATGTCAGCTTCCATAGTCTTGTCAGAAGACACAACAGTCGCAGTCACCTGGATTTCGTTATAGTAACCTTCTGGGAACAATGGACGAATTGGACGGTCGATCAGACGTGAAATCAGCGTTTCAGCTTCAGATGCACGGCCTTCACGTTTACCGTAACCACCAGGAATACGGCCAGCTGCGTATTGTTTTTCTTGATAGTTAACAGTCAGTGGGAAAAAGTCTTGACCTGCTTTAGCAGTTGGTTGAGCAACAACAGCAACTAATACAGTTACGCCGCCCATAGTAATCAATACGGTATTGGCCTGACGCGCAACACGACCTGTTTCTAGGACAACCTGATGTTGGCCAAATTGGAATTCTTTACGAACAATATTAAACATCGACATGTTTTATTTTTTCCTGATTTTATTCTAGTGGAGACCCCTAAGGTTTGGCATTCACATCCAAATGGACGGGTAAATGACAAAGCTTAGAAGCCGACCTCACCAGAAATAAACACTATTTTTAAACACAAAGAAGGAGCGAACATTCGCCCCTTCCCCTGATCTAGCCAAAGGCTAAACCGACTTTAGTTTTCAGCAATAAAGCACAAGGCATGCAATAAACCCGAAAATAAAGTTTAAATCGAATTAACGACGTAAACCTAAAGCACCGATCAATGCAACATAACGACCGTGGTCTTTACCATTTAGGTAGTCAAGAAGCTTACGACGTTGGTTAACCATACGGATCAGACCGCGACGGCTATGATGGTCGTGTTTGTGCTCTTTGAAGTGACCTTGTAAGTCATTGATTTGAGCAGTTAAAAGAGCTACTTGAACTTCTGGTGAACCAGTGTCGTTTTCAGCGCGAGCGAATTTAGCAATGATCTCTGCGCGATCTGCGTTTGTTAAAGCCATTCGATTTCTCCGAGATGCTTATATATCTTGATAAAAATCAAAGTAATGAGAATTCAATACATTGACTGCCGTGCATCACTACAGCAAGTTGCATATTTTAAGGGAAATTGCGTCAGATTGCAAAAATAGATCATGAATTTTGATGGTTTTAGCTGCCAGATGTCTTTGCTTATTTACTGATATGAAGAAATCCCATATGGTTCAATTTACACATAATTTCAGGAATTGGACTTGATCTGGCTTACGAATAGCTGTTTAGATAACTGCAGAAATTAACTGATCTTTTTATATTTAAAATATTTCTGGTCGCGCTTAGAAATAAATGATAAAAAAAAGCCCGAGTAAACTCGGGCTTTTTCGCGCTGTAGTTTCTTCTATTATCATTTTTTATTTATTGTTTTTTTTAGTGCGTTTTACGCTTTATTATTTTCAAATCTTCCTGACTAAAAATAACTTCCTTGTGTGGTAGATTTTGCCATATTGTCGAAATGCTCATAGAGGCATTTATCCTCACTCGCTGTAAGCCATTGCGTACAAAATTGTCATCGAAATTTGCAAAATATTACACTTATATAGGACTTACGCATTGACGGATTCAAAAAAGTATTAAAATACTTTATAAAGTATCTGTGATCAGACGAATTAAACATGCTTCTACAGCAACTTGTACATTACCCATTTATATGGGCTTTCTCATGAC
>NZ_VPDK01000045.1:0-22169 GCF_013417725.1 Acinetobacter sp. YH12233 | reverse complement strand
TGCTATAGACCACATTTAAGTTTAAATATGAACACCCCGAATCAGACGTATGAGCAAACTAAAACCGAGCTAATTGCTTAACTCGGTTTGAAGTGGAATACTGTCAATCTATTTCAGGACAAGACAACTGACTGTATTATTCGGCCTGTACCGCGATTTCACCAAATTTACCCTGATTAAAATCTTGAAATGCCTGAATAATTTCTTCCTTGGTATTCATCACAAATGGGCCATAGCCTTGAATAGGTTCATTCAGCGGCTCACCGGTCAAGAGCAGAAATTTAGTGTCCTGATAGGCCTGTAGCTGAATTTCAGGATCATCATCGCGCGCAAACATGACAATAGAGCTATCCAGGACTTTTTGACTGCCATTTACCACCAGCTCACCCGCCAGTACAACCAGCAAAGCATTATGTCCGAGAGGTACATGTAACGTAGTTTCATACTCTGCTTTTAGCTCGCCGTCCCAGACATTTACCGGACTAAAGGTATGCGCAGGGCCATAATGACCTCCGAATTCTCCGGCAATCACCCGAATATGTCCTGCACCTTCATTCATTTCAATCCGTGGAATCTCGGCTGCAGTAATGGCCTGATAACGTGGTGCAGTCATTTTGCCTTTGGCTGGCAAATTGACCCAGAGTTGAACCATTTCAAACAGGCCACCCTTTTGAGCAAAATCTGGAGAATGAAATTCTTCATGCACTACACCTGCGCCTGCGGTCATCCACTGTACATCACCGGTCTGTATCGTACCGCCACCGCCACTGGAGTCCTGGTGGGTCACTGCACCCTGATAAGCCAAGGTTACAGTTTCAAAACCACGATGCGGATGCGAACCTACACCATGCTGCTCAGTAGTCGATGCAAAATGATACGGCGCTGCATAGTCCAGCAGTAGAAATGGACTAATGGCCTGCCCCAGACGATCATAAGAAAACAGGTTTTTCACCGGGAAGCCGTCACCGACCCAGTGCATGTTTTGATTACGGTAGACACCAATGACTTTTTTCATCTTTTACTCCTATATACAATAGGATGAACATGCAGCCATTGTATGCTTTACAGGCAGTACTCGACACTAGGCTACTGAAATGCAGTATCCCAAATATAAGACAATAGTAGGTTTAAATCATGAAAATTGTCACCAATAAATACTAAATTTTATTTTAATTTTCCCATTATTCTATTTTTGAGATTAACTGTCCCGGAACTTAGACTTAATTTGTCCTATTTTTATCTCTAACATGCAATCACCGCATGTCGCCATCAGTGGCTGATCTGCTCACCTGATTTCATTAGAGGAAAATAAAAATGGCAAAACCCTATGTGCGTTTAGACAAGGACAATGCAGCTGTATTGCTGGTCGATCATCAAACTGGCCTGCTATCGCTGGTACGTGATATTGACCCGGACAAATTCAAGAACAATGTGCTGGCACTGGCTGCAGCGGCAAAATATTTCAATCTGCCAACGATTCTGACGACCAGTTTTGAACAGGGTCCAAATGGTCCCCTAGTACCTGAATTGAAAGACATGTTCCCGGATGCACCGTACATTGCCCGTCCTGGCCAGATCAATGCCTGGGATAATGAAGACTTTGTCAAAGCAGTAAAAGCTACAGGTAAGAAACAACTGATTATTGCTGGTGTCGTGACTGAAGTCTGTGTGGCCTTTCCTGCTCTGTCTGCACTGGAAGAAGAATTTGACGTATTCGTGGTGACTGACGCTTCAGGTACCTTTAATCATCTGACCCGTGACTCGGCATGGAATCGTATGTCTCAGGCGGGTGCGCAGTTGATGACCTGGTTTGGCATGGCTTGTGAACTGCACCGTGACTGGCGTAATGATATTGAAGGTCTGGGTACTTTATTCAGCAACCATATCCCAGATTACCGTAACCTGATCAATAGCTATAACCAGAACACAACACAGAAATAATCTGCTACAACTTAAAAAAGCGGCCCATGGGTCGCTTTTTAGTATAAAAATCAAATGAGATTTTGCTAGAAAATATATAGCCCAAGTCAGATTTCCCCTATGATGGATATGGCATAAACACAGGGCGATTGAGGTGAAACGTGCATTCTTTTGATGACTATTATTATTTCTACCTAGTGGTAAAGCATGGTGGTTTTAGTGCAGCCAGTGACGCCTCTGGCATCACCAAGTCCAAACTCAGTCGTCGTATTCTGGAACTGGAAGCACGTTTTAACGTTACCCTGATTCAGCGTTCAACCCGGCATTTTAAAGTGACACCACTTGGTCAAGAATTTTATCAGGAATGTGAAAAGCTGATTCAGCAGGTGGAATGTGCCCATAGTGTCCTACTCAAGCAGAAAAGCGAACCGCAAGGTTTGGTCAAGCTCAGCTGCCCTTCAGTGATGATGCGTTTCCAGATTCGCCAGTTACTGAATGAATTCTTAAAAGCCTATCCGCAAGTACAGGTCGAAATGGAAATCACCAGCCGCCGCGTCGATGTACTGCATGATGATATTGACCTTGCCATCCGCACCAACTTTGAGGCCAATGAAGATTCCAGCATCGTGGTTCGGGATGTGATTAAAACTACACATTGTCTGGTCGCCAGCCCGGAACTGCTCAAGAGTCAACAGCTACAATATCCAACTGAAATCAATAATTTTCCTACTATCGTTCTCGGCACTCAAAAACAGCATTATCAGTGGCATCTATATCACACGAATAACAAGGAACAAATGGATATTCCACTGGAACCGCGAATCAAAAGTAATGATCTGGCTGGTGTGTATTATTCTGCACTGGATGGCTTGGGCATTGCCGATCTGCCTTATTTAACCGTGGAAGAAGATCTGAAAGTAGGTCGCCTGATTCACATCCTGCCAGAATGGTGTTCCAATATGGGTACTGTCCAACTGGTCTATGTCTCACGCAAAGGCCAGCGTCTGGTCATGGAAAAACTGATTGAACATCTGGTTGAAGGCTTGCGTGCTGCGGCAGAAGGTCATAGAGGTTATACCATTTAAGTTTATTATTTCAATTCCGGTAGACAATAAAAAACCCAGCGCTGAGGGCTGAGTTTTTTCAACTTCGATAACGTGTTATCGAATTAGATTTTACCGACCAGGTCGATTGAAGGAGCAAGAGTCGCTTCACCTTCTTTCCATTTTGCAGGACATACTTCACCTGGGTGAGCGTGTACATATTGAGCCGCTTTTACTTTACGAAGCAGTTCTTGTGCATCACGACCGATACCACCCGCGTTGATTTCAACGATCTGGATTTTACCGTCTGGATCGATCACGAAAGTACCACGATCCGCCAGACCATCAGCTTCAATCAGCACTTCAAAGTTTTTCGCCAAAGTCCAGGTTGGATCGCCGATCATTGGGTACTGGATTTTACCAATTACGTCAGAGGTGTCATGCCAAGCTTTGTGCGTGAAGTGCGTGTCTGTAGATACTGAGTAGATTTCTACGCCCAGTTTCTGGAATTCAGCATACTGATCAGCAAGATCGCCTAATTCTGTTGGACAAACAAATGTGAAGTCAGCAGGATAGAAGAATACTACAGACCATTTGCCTTTCATGTCTTGCTCAGACACTTCAATAAATTGGCCATTGTGGTAAGCAGTTGCGTTGAATGGCTTAACTTCAGTATTGATTAAACTCATAAGTCTATTCCTATCTATTCGTGAAAGTGTGTGTTCATTTCATGTAGTTAAGAATACGCAAAAACCACCAACAGGTAAAACCGTAACTTTTCATAAAAACTATCGGTTTTTTAGATTTATAATTCCTTTTATTTTTATCTTTCTGATTTGTTTAATCGATTTTGGCGGCTTCACTTTCTTGAAAATGCTGTATAGATTGCCAGGCCGATTTTGCTAAGGCTGCTGCATAGTATTTAGGGCAGGTTTGAACTCGACCAGATAACCAGCTCCGGCAATAACTTTCAGTGGGTCCAATGATCAGTGACATAAGCAGTTCTAAGGGAACAGCTTGTAATTGCCCGATATCTGCCTGCTGAGCCAGCCATTGCTTTAATTCCTGATTGCGCTGCTGATTCGACTGCTGTAACTCATTTTTGAAATCACTGCTTTGAACTGTATGATGCGCGGCATAAAGAAAGCGGGCAAAATCAGGATACGCTACGACCCAATCGATATAACTCTGAATCACCGCCTCTATGCCTTGTTCAATACCCTGAACTTGTGACAGAGCCTGCAAACGCTGCTTTGACTGATCTGTGAGCGCTGCAATATACAGTGCTGCAATGATCCCCTCCTTGTTTTTAAAATGATGATAGATCGCCCCGATACTGGTATCGGCCTGATCACGAATCATTTCAATCGTAGTCGCAGCAATGCCTGTACGCAGAAATTCTGTCAATGAGCATTCCAGAATCTGACGTTTGAGTAAAGCTCGTCTTCCCTTAAAAATCCTTTCCAGCAATTCCATGTTTTGCATCTTTAATATTTAAATCCTCTCTATTTTTAAAAGCAGGCTGGCAGCCTGATGTCTGGTTTTTGTCAGATGCGCCAATACAGAATAATATTCTGTATGAGAATATTATTCTGATTAAAAATAATAGACCTCTTTCATAAATCATTTTTTGCTCAGTTCCAAGTTGTAGATTCCAGCGATTAAATTGAATCTCAAACCAAGCCTTTTACCTCTATTTCGATAACGCTCAGCAAGGATTTTGAAGGTTTTCAGGCTGCCAAATACATGCTCAATTCCGATTCTTCTTTTATTGATTTCTTGATTATAGATTTTCAATTCAGGATCCAATTTACAGTGTCTTTTGGCTTTTAATGGCAACAGGCTATTTGGATACACTGTATAAATTCCCTGATAACCCTTATCCGCAAGGATAAATGCACCTGCAGGAATCTGATTCAAGTTACGTTTGAAGAGTTCGAAATCATGTACGGCACCACGACTCGTACATAAACTCAGGATTTTTTGAGTTTGATAATGAATGATGGCCTGTACTTTGAAAGTGTGGGTCTTTTTCTTGCCGCTATAGCTTTTCTTCTGTTTTTTTAGGCCTTTGGATTGGAATTTCTGTGGCATCCACGATCACAACATTCCAGTCGATGCCTTCGCCCTCGGGTAAATCTTTGGGTAAATTAAACAGATTGGACCGAATCAGGCAGTCTTCAACATGACGGACAATTCTTGAGGCTGTGGGCTCTGAAACCCCGTAACTCGTCGCAACGTGAAATAAGGTTCGGTATTCCCGCCAATAGCTTAGACAGAGCAGAACCTGATCCTCCAGGCTTAACT
This sequence comes from Acinetobacter sp. YH12233, assembly GCF_013417725.1. Lineage (NCBI taxonomy): Bacteria > Pseudomonadati > Pseudomonadota > Gammaproteobacteria > Moraxellales > Moraxellaceae > Acinetobacter > Acinetobacter sp. YH12233. The sequence goes on along the minus strand of NZ_VPDK01000045.1, from coordinate 16,899 downwards.
TGGGCGGTCTGCCTTTGGCAGAGACATGCTTCTGCAATTGCTCAACCATCAAATAGAAAGTTGACCATGAGATGCCTGTGTATCGCTTGAACTGAGGATCAGAAAGCTTGTTTGAATCGATGTATTTCATCCGCAGATTATGCACGAATGCCAAGAAATCCGGAGTGCAAATATTAACCAAAAAGAAGATCGTTTTTTGATTTATGAAAGAGATCTAATATACAGGAAGTTATAGATGAGCCAAGCCCTAAAAATCTGGAAAAGCCTAGAAAATAAGCCAGCCGGTAAATATCTTTTTTCTAAATTACTTTGTCTAAAAGCCCCCTATTTCGGCAGTATTTCTCCACTATTTGAAGATTTAAAGCCTGGTTATTGTGCAGTGAGCATCAAGAAACCGTGCCGTGCTGAATCATTTAGGCACTGTACACGCGATTGCCATGTGCAATATGGCTGAACTGGCAGGCGGCACCATGACCGATTCAACCGTTCCGAAAACTCATCGCTGGATTCCCAAGGGTATGCAGGTCGAATATGTCAAAAAAGCTACTACTGACCTAGTTGCGATTGCGACACCCGCCGAGCCTAACTTTATATGGAAGGAAGGCAGCGATTATCTGGTCAATGTAGAAATTAAAGATACTGCAGAAGAAGTTGTGTTTCGGGCGGTGATCACGATGTGGGTCTCAGTGAAAAAATAGAAGAACCCAGATATGAAAAACCCGCCAAATGGCGGGTTTTGATGATGATTTGCCTTTCTAATGTCGGGATTAGAACGGAAGATCATCATCCAGATCGGCTGCAGGTGCTGCTACTGGAGCAGGTGCAGACTTCGGCGCATAACCACCCTGGTTATTTTGGTTATTGTTGCCATAACCACTGCCCTGATTATTGTTAAAACCGCCTTGCTGAGGCGCTGAGCCATAACCACCTTGTGAATTATTGCTATAACCGCCACCCTGGTTATTGTTATTAAAACGTGGCTGGTTAAACCCATTATCGCCCTGCTCGCCTTGTGGACGACCAGAATCCAGCATTTGCATTTGCTCACCACGGATTTCCGTTGTGTAGCGTTCTTGACCGCTTTGATCTGTCCATTGACGGGTACGTAATGAACCTTCGATATAAACTTTAGAACCTTTGCGCAGATATTGCTGTGCAATTTCACCTAAACGGTTATGCAGCACAATACGATGCCATTCGGTTTGCTCTTTACGTTCGCCCGTATTTTTATCAGTCCATGAATCGCTGGTTGCGATAGAGAATTGAGTGAGAGAACCACCATTTGGGAAAGTTTTGGTCTCAGGATCTCGACCTAAAGTACCAACTAAAATGACCTTATTAACACCACGCATCAGACGTACACTTCCTATTTATTTCTATATTTTACTTTATAAGAGTTATGTTTAAATGGCTACCTCTTTACCTAACAAGTGCGTTAATTGTTGTCGCGAAACATCATCAACCTGCTGTTTATCGACCTTGACAAAGGCGACTTGCTGTTCAGACATGACCACAACCTCTTCAATACCACGAATCGCCAAAAGTTGAGAAGTCCATTCATCTGTTTGTTTACTCTCTGGCAGACGAAGCACGAGCGATGAAAGATAGCGTGGTTGAGCCAACCCAAAACTCATGAGCAGCCAAATTATAGCAATTGCCGATAAAATACTCCAACCGAGCGAAGTGTTGTTGAGTAACAACAATTGTCCACCGATAATCCCGCCAAAAAACGCGCCCAGAAACTGACTACTGGCATTCACGCCCATCGCAGTGGCTTTAGATTGAATCGGGGCTGCTTTGGACAACCATGAGGGCAATAAGGCTTCCATGACGTTAAAGGCAATAAAGAATAAACCTAATCCACCGATCAGCACATATTTGGATTCAAAGCCAAAAATCATGATCAACAGACCCAGAATAATCCCGCCAATCGCTGTCAGGAAAATACTGCGCATCTTGCGATATTTCTCTGCCAGTACAATGCTCGGGAAGGCAAAAAACAGACTGACGACCAGCAGCGGCAGATAGACCCAACCATGGCTCGATAATGGCAGTTCAGCAACTTCAATCAGTTGCGATGGCACATAAATAAACATGGCTGTGAGCAGCAAATGCAGGGTAAATACTGAAATATGCAGACGGTTCAGATCCCCCATTTTCAGGACCTGTTTTAGCTGCTCCAGATAGCCCTGCTGAAAATTTTTATGATGACGGGTAACTTTAGGGACCATCAACAACATCGCAATCGCAGCCAAGCCCATTACGGTGGTCACCCAGAACAGACCGGAAATGCCGACCAGTCCTGTCACCCACGGCCCCATGGTAAAGGCCACCACAAAGGACAGGCCGATACTCATGCCCATCACCGCCATGGCTTTCATGCGGTTTTCTTCGCGGGTCACATCGGCCAGTAAGGCCATTACCACTGCTGAAACTGCTCCACCACCCGCAATCGCACGACCGATGATCACGCCATAAATGGTGTCAGACATTGCAGCAATCGCACCACCTAGAGCGAATAGCAACAAGCCCAAAACCACCAGTGGCTTACGGCTATAGCGGTCTGCAATCAGGCTAAACGGAATCTGTAAAATGGCCTGTGTCAGGCCATAAATACCCACCGCCAGACCAATCAGTGCCGGCGTAGCATATTCATATGACTGCCCTGCTACCGAGAATACAGGGATGATCATAAACAACCCCAGCATGCGCAGTGCGAAAATACTGCTCAGGGCAAAGGTCGAGCGACGTTCTAAGGCATTCATCATAAAGTCTGGCGATCGAGTTAGTTAATCTTGATGCGTAGATTATAGGCCATTCCGCTCAAAGGAATGCATGAATTTTATTTGAAATAAAGATGAGGACTATCTGAAAATTGACATCCTCCCCCAGCTAAAGCAAGGGGATTCCTACTGCTAGACGCTCATGCCCGAGCGCAAGAATATTCAGTGCGGAATTTACATCCCGATCCCATGAGCTACCACACTCACCACACTGCCACTCTCTTATTCCTAAACCTGCTCTACCTTTCGGACTACTGGAGCGTGAGCCACAGCACGAACAAGTTTGGGTGGTATAGGCTTCATTGACTTCTTCATACCATACCCCTGCGTTCTCGCATTTATACTTGAGCATGGTTCTTAGTGTTGTCCAACTGGCATCTAACACAGACTTGGCTAGTTTGGTTTGCGCTAATGCTTTGCCATTCACATTGCCAACGAAGATTGCTGCATGTTCTTTTACTAGTTTATGGCTGAATTGATGCAGCATGTTTTGTCTTACATTTTTAATCTTGGCGTGAATTGCTTTCACTCGTTTTTTATTTTTTGCACGTTGAGCAATACCAAGTTTTTGTTCATATTTCCGATAGATTTGAGGGGCTTTAAGTTTTACACCATCTGAACAAGTGGCTAAATCTTTTAAACCTAAATCTATGCCAATTGAGGTTTTAGCGGTGGTTTTCTCTGTTTTAGCATTGTCAACTACAAGACATACATACCAACGGCCTCGGCTATCTTCAACGAATGAGCCTGTTTTAACCCTGTATTGACTTAAACCGTAACTATCCCATAACTTGAATTGGTGTTTACCATATTGAACACAGCCATCAGCATATTTGATTGCAACCTTTTTAAACGGTATCCAACCTAGTGAACGTCTAGCTGATTTTTTATTACTGACACGCCATTTTAGTTTTGCTTTTTTGAACTGCTTGCGTCTTGTGACCAATTCTTCTGTCACTGCCTGAATAGTTTGACTGTGCAAGTTGCATTCTTTCGATGTGCCTTTCGTGTATTTTGCAATATCGTATGCTGAAAAGAATTGTTGTTTTTTTTGAAGATGTTTAAAACACAAATCATTGACATAATTCCAAACAAAATTTACTTCGGATGCTAACTGATTTAGCACCTTGCAATGTTTGTCTTTTATGCGTAATTTGAGTGTCTTCATCCAATTATTTTAACAGTATTTTTCTTAATAGTGACTATAGTACAAGTATTTAAAACGACATTTCGTGTCGTTCATGTGGTTTACTCCAGTCGCTTATATCCTCGTGCTGAACCACGAGGTTTTACGCTCCAATGGATAAAAAAGCGTAGCCGGAGCTACGCTTCTGTTCAGCGATCACGGGGCTATTTGCCTGCTTTTAATAACTGACGCTTGGTATATTGGATCGAAGCAATGACTGCCCAGATAATGAAAGCCACACCGATCAGACCAGTCACCACTTCAGGGATATGTACACCGGTACTGCTTGCCAGCATGATAAATGCCAGAGCACCAATCGCATAGTGCGCGCCATGTTCCAAATAGATATAGGCATCCAGCGTGCCTTTATCGACCAGGTAAATAGTCATCGAACGCACGAACATCGCACCGATGGCCAGGCCTAGCATGATGATTACCACGTCAGATGTAATCGCAAAGGCCCCGATTACCCCGTCGAAACTGAAAGATGCATCGAGTACTTCTAGGTAAAGGAAACCACCAAAGCCGGCTTTCACCACGCCAGTCGGTACGCCTTCAGCATCATGACGAACGGCGTTGCCCTCTTCGTCTACTTCCGGTTCCCCACCTAACATATGGCTCAGGACCTGTACCCCGATATAAATCACGATTCCCCAGATCCCTGCCAGAATAACATCCAGACGTTTTGCTTCTTCGACCTGAAAATCCATGATTAATAAGGCAATCAGGGTAATAAAGACTGACATCGCCGGAACGTTTGCCAGATGCGCCAGACGGCGTTCCAGCATGCGGAACCAGTGGGTGTCTTTTTCTTCATCCAGGAAGAAGTTCAGAAATACCAGCATCAGGAAGGCACCACCAAAGGCAGAAATCTCGGCATGATGTGCCATCAGTTTAGCCGAATATTCTTTTGGTGCATTTAAGGCGAGCTGCACCACTTCCATAAAGCCCATATCCGCAGTCACGGCCACAATGACCACCGGGAAAATCAGGCGCATCCCGAAAACTGCAACCAGAATCCCGACCGTCAGGAAAATCATTTTCCAGAAATGATCCCAACCGCGCAGGACGGATGCATTGACAACCGCGTTATCAAACGACAACGACACTTCCATAATCGCCAGAATAGCGGTGATGGTCAGTGCTGTGAACATGGTTTGCAGGCCCGCTTCCGGACCATGGGTGAATCCCCAATAAGCAGACAAACCAAGGCACACGATCGAAAATACGATTGAGAAACCAAAGTGTTTCAACATATATATCGACCTTAGATAAATTTCATTAAATGCATTTCTTTAAACGTAGAGAAATACTAAGACTCAAAGTTGTCCCAATTATGAAACTTTTGCCGCCTAAACCAAAGCACTTCCTGAACCATTTTTAGGTATTTTCTGCTTTTCAGATTTGCTGATCTTTTAAACAGATTCATCTTTGCTATAGTGCTGGATATTTTGACTTCAACTGCTAAGGATTTCAGTATGAGTTTCTCTCAAGACGTATGGCAACGTAATCTCGGACTTTATCAAAAGACATTGGCGCTGCCTTTTAACCAGCAGCTGGCGCAGGGAACATTAAGCCGTGAAGCTTTTAGTCATTATGTGATTCAGGATGCGCATTATTTACTGGCCTATGGCCGTGCGCTGGCGGTCTGTGCAGCCAAAGCTTTTGAAGCAGATGATGTAATTCAGTTCAGTGAAGCCGCTAAAACTGCCATTGTGGTCGAACGCAGCCTGCATGATGGCTTTATGCAGGATTTTGGCATCAGCAAAACCCAATTTGAAAATACACCTTTGACTCTGGCCTGCCATCATTACACTTCTTATTTACAGGCAACGGCCTGGGCAGAAAGTTATCCGGTGGTTCTAGCTGCCCTTTTGCCATGTTTCTGGATCTATGCAGAAGTGGGTAAGGATATTGTCGATAAGGCAGCGCCGAATAATCCGTATCAGGCCTGGATTGATACCTATGCCGGTGAGGATTTTCATACAGCGGTACGCAATGTAATTGCTACTGTGGATCGGGTGGCAGCGCGGGTCGATGCTGATACTCTGGAAAAAATGCATCAGGCCTATACCCATGCAGCACGTCTGGAATGGCTGTTCTGGGATAGTGCTTATGAACAACGCCAATGGCTAGGTCTGGATGATTAATTTTAGTTTCTATTGACTGAGTCCTGTTTAATACAGGGCTTTTTTATTTTTAAGCCAAACCCTAAATGATGGAAAGTGAAGCTAATTTCGATGGAGTTATGCATCATGAAATTTCATCCATTAGATGTTTGGAAAAGAGCAAATCTAATCTACATTTTCCCCCAGTTGCTTTAGTACTGATCTTTTGACCAATATCCGACACAACTTGACGTTTAAAATACTTTTATTTGCACTTGAACATTTTTCATTCGGTATCATATAAAGGTTTTTGATGAATTTTCTAGGATCATTGCATGAGCCAAAGTCACATCCGTATTCGAGGTGCACGTACCCATAACCTGAAAAATGTGAACCTTGATATTCCACGCGACAAGTTTGTGGTGATTACGGGACTGTCTGGTTCAGGTAAGTCCTCACTGGCATTCGATACGTTATATGCGGAAGGTCAACGCCGTTATGTAGAATCTCTGTCTGCCTACGCGCGTCAATTCCTTTCGCAAATGGAAAAGCCGGAAGTTGATTCGATTGAGGGTTTAAGCCCAGCCATTGCTATCGAACAGAAATCGACTAGTCATAACCCGCGTTCGACTGTAGGTACCATTACCGAAATCTATGACTATTTACGTCTGCTCTATGCACGCGTAGGTACACCTTACTGTCCGGAACACGATCTGCCCATGGTGGCACAGACCGTAACTGAAATGGTCGATGCGGTTAAAGAACTGGAAGAAGGCACTGCGCTGTTATTGTTAGCGCCTGTCGTGCGTGAACGTAAGGGTGAGTACACAGCGTTATTTGAGCAACTGCAAAGCCAAGGCTTTGTGCGTGCACGTGTCGATGGCGAGATCATGGAAATTGATCCGCCACCTGAGTTGGACAAAAAGAAAAAACATACTATTGAAGTCGTGGTTGACCGCTTTAAGGTGCGTGATGATCTCGGTAACCGGATTGCAGAAAGTTTTGAAACTGCGCTGCGTCTCGGTGGAGATATTGCGATTTTGTCCTGGATGAAAGGTGAAAATGATGATCGCGTATTTTCTGCCAAACACTCCTGTCCGGAATGTGACCGCGCTGTGGCAGAACTGGAGCCACGCCTGTTTTCATTTAACAATCCCTTTGGTGCCTGCCCGGTCTGTGATGGTCTGGGTACCCGCAGCCATTTCAGTGCGGACAAACTGATTCCCAATCAGGAAGTCAGCATCAGCCAAGGTGCGATTCGTGGCTGGGATCGTCAGCGTCCGTATTATTATGGCATGCTGCAAAAAGTAGCCGAGCATTTCGGTTTTTCTCTAGAAACGCCTTGGAATGAACTGGATGCCAACACCAAGAAGAAATTCCTTTACGGTACCGGCAAAGAAAAAATTGACCTGAGCTATATTGATGAACGTGGTCGTCGTCATAACCGGGTGATGCCATTTGAAGGTATCTTGCCGCATCTGGAACGCCGTTACCGCGAAACTGAAAGCAATTATGTGCGTGATGATCTGGCGCAGTATCTATCCAATGCCGCTTGTGATGCTTGTGATGGTTCACGTCTGAATGAAATCTCGCGTAATGTGAAAATTCTGGACAAGACCATTGCCGACGTTACTCGCATGTCGATTGGCGATGCCGAGAGCTATTATCAGGGCATTAATCTGGAAGGTGCGCGTGGTGAAATTGCGGACAAGATTTTCAAGGAAATCCGTGAACGCCTGCATTTCCTAGTATCTGTCGGTCTGAACTATTTGAGTCTGTCCCGTTCTGCCGAAACCTTGTCTGGTGGTGAAGCACAGCGTATCCGTCTGGCTTCACAAATTGGTGCTGGCCTCATGGGTGTGATGTATGTGCTGGATGAACCTTCGATTGGTCTGCATCAGCGTGATAATGATCGCCTGTTACAAACCCTGATTCGTCTGCGTGATCTCGGTAATACCGTTTTAGTGGTCGAACATGATGAAGATGCAATTCGTGCTGCAGACCATATTATTGATATTGGTCCGGGTGCCGGTGTGCATGGCGGTCATGTGATTGCAGAAGGAACCTATCAGGAACTCGCTAAAAATAAAGATTCCCTGACCGGTAAATATCTGTCTGGCAAACTGAAAATTGAAGTGCCGAAAAAACGGGTTCAGCCACCAAAACCGGAAGAACAGATCAAATTGATGGGTGCTGCCGGGCATAACCTGAAGAAAGTCGATCTGACCATTCCATTGGGAATCATGACTTGTGTCACCGGTGTTTCAGGTTCTGGTAAATCTACGTTGATTAACCGGACTCTGTTGCCACTAGCAGCGACTCAGCTGAATGGTGCAACCACGCTAACTGCTGAGAAGTTTGACTCAATTGATGGTCTGCAATTTCTGGATAAAGTGGTTGATATTGACCAGAGCCCGATTGGCCGTACGCCACGTTCGAACCCAGCAACTTATACCGGTTTGTTTACTCCAATTCGTGAACTGTTTTCACAGACTCCGGAAGCCAAAGCGCGTGGTTATACCGCTGGCCGTTTCTCGTTTAACGTGAAAGGCGGACGCTGTGAGGCCTGTGAAGGTGATGGCATGATTAAGGTAGCGATGCACTTTCTGCCGGATATGTATGTGCCGTGTGACGCCTGTCATGGCAAGCGTTATAACCGTGAAACGCTGGAAGTGAACTACAAAGGCAAGAATATTTCTGATGTATTGCAGATGACCGTTGAAGATGCCATGCATTTCTTTGATGCGATTCCAGTGATTCATCGTCGTCTGGAAACCTTGCATCAGGTTGGTCTGGGCTATATCCGTTTAGGTCAGTCAGCGACGACCCTTTCTGGTGGTGAAGCACAACGGGTAAAACTGGCACGTGAGCTGGCCAAACGGGATACCGGTAAAACCCTGTATGTCCTGGATGAGCCAACCACTGGTCTGCATTTCCATGATATTGCCAAGCTGCTGGACATCCTGCATGAGCTACGCAATAAAGGGAATACCATTGTTGTGATTGAACATAACTTGGATGTGATCAAGACTGCAGACTGGGTGGTAGACCTTGGGCCTGAAGGTGGTGCGGGTGGCGGTATGATTATCGCGGAAGGTACTCCGGAAGATGTTGTGAAAGTTAAGGCTTCACATACAGGGAAATTCTTAAAGCCGTTATTGAAGTAATTTTATTCTCTCCAATCCTCCTTTGAAAAAGGAGAGAGTGCCCCTCTTTTAAAAAGAGGGGGCTTTTATTTTTGACTATGCGATTGAGCGAATATTTTCAGCCAATTGTGCCAGCGCTTGATCATCCGCCCTTCGAGCATCATGCGATGAAATATAGCCCTCATAAGCATCAAAATACTTATCGACTGAAGAATTAATTGGCTGCCATTTTTCATGGGTATTTTTAGTCTGATGCATTGGAAATAGCTTGGCATGCACATGATCGACACCAAATCCCTCGAACACCATTGCTGTTCGGCCAACGTCATCAAAATAACGATCCAATTTTAGGGCTACCTGCTTGGTATATAAAACCAGATTTGTCAGCACCTGGTCACTCAGTTCAAAGGCATAGCTGGAATAATGCTGTTTTGGAATCACTACGCTTGCGCCCAATGTATTGGGAAATATAGTAAGAAACGCCATAAAATCATCATTTTCATCGATTAAATGACATGGCAATTCCCCTTTTACCATTTGACAGAAAATACAATTTTTACTCATTTTAAGATCCCCTAAATTTTTATATTTTTTAAAAACTTCAATGAAATTTACTTTATTTTTTAACAATATAAATTATAAAATTATGACTCTTCAGACTGTTTAGCTTAAAAAATTCAGTTAAGTGGTTTAAACCTCAGCCACCACATTACGTCCTTTGGCTTTGGCCTTAAATAACGCCTCATCGGCCTGTTCCAGTAAAGCAATCCATGACTCTGCACCAATCGCTACCCCAATACTCACCGATACATAAATATCTTCATCAGCTGCGGTCAGAATAGAATGTTCAGCGACTTCGGTCCGGATTTTATTCGCCAGCATGAAAGCATGCTGCATCTCGATATTTTCAATCAGGACCAGAAACTCATCACCGCCATAGCGAACCAGCAGATCCGAAGCTCGAACATTGGCTTTTAAGCGTTCTGCAACCAGCTGAATAACCTGATCACCAATAATATGCCCATATTGATCATTGACCTGTTTGAAGTGATCAATATCAATAATCATCAGGCAGGTTCGCTTAAACTGGGTCGGATGCGTTTCCATAAAACGGATATATTCATCGAGCGCAAAACGGTTAGCCAGTCCAGTCAGGGAATCGGAATGGGCAATATTTTTCAGTCGAAATTCTAATGCTTCACGCTCTTGCAGCGTATGCTGCAGTTTTTGAATTGCTGTAAATAAGGATTCAGTAGGCCGGTCTGTTTTTAGTTTTGATGGTGCTTGCTTCCGTTCAGACCCAGTGGACAAATCAAATAAAATTTTACGTGCGCGAATTAAAGGAATAAAGATGCGTTTACGCGCAAAAATCATGGTCAAAATTGCCGTAATCAGGGAAATTCCAGATAAGGCCACTGTCCAGATCAAATGATTCAGACCATGGCGCATTTCCTTAATAGCCACATCTTTGGTGTATTGCAGTAAATAGTTCTGCAAATCAATCACTGTTGTAAATTTATCTACAATAGCTTCAGTCAGCTGGGTTCCAGTTAAATAATAAGGACGCTGCTGGCGGCTATCTTCAATCAGTCGCTCCACAATCGGTAAACCTTGCTGGATAAATTCAGTTCCGACCCACTGATGTAAACGAATAAACTCATCAGTTTTGTCCTGAACAGGCTGTAGCGTATCAATGATATCCCAGAGATAACGTACCTGATGCTGGACTTGTAAGGAACGGGTAATGTTTTGCTCTGGAATGTGGGTTCCAAATGTCACATGAGCCATAACATTTGACGCTACCCGACCCGATTGATCCCTGAGATCAGATAAAAATAGGATTTCACTCATGTAATTATCCAAACGGGCAGATGGCGTAGCAGAGGCAATCACTACTCCTTTCAGAATTTTACGGCTGCTATCCCAGGCAGTAAACATGGCGAGAATAGCCTGATCCATTTCCTGTGCAGTACGTTCCGGGCGAGGTATTTGAGTATAGAGATCGACCTGCTGACGTCCATTCTGCAAGCTTGGTTTCAATTCAGATAAAAGTTGCTGGCTTAGGTGATTAAAACCAACCTGATCGAGTGCCTGAGCCGTAATTTGCATCTGTTGATCGACTTCCTGACGGTAATCGCTTAACTCCTGCTGATGTTTGGCAAATTCCTCAACCGAGCTGGACATTACTTTGTTGGCAGGTGCCCGTTCCCGGGAGATTTTATTGGCGAGATCGGTGACCTGTTGTAAGGCATAAAGCTGCTGATAGGTTTGTTTTGATTTTAAATAATGTTGAGTACTATCAATAATAAAGGGAATACAAATACACAATAAACATAAAATAATGATCGACATCGACCAGTACAGATGTTTGCTGATTTTCTCAGAGTGTAAAGTATTCATCTTGATTTTTAGTCCTTCACATGGATCAAGGACTCCCCATTTAATAGTAGATAGATTATACAAATAAACGTCTACTCATCATCAATATTTCTTCCCAATTACCTTGATTTTCAGAAGGTTTTAGCTCTGTATATTTTCAGGATTTTCCATCTATTATCACTAAAACATAAATAGGAATGAAAATTTCATAATTTAAAATATAAGAAAATTAAAAAACTCGCTTTCTGAACTATTTACACGTGCAACAATTAGGTGCATAATGCACCGCATTAGGGCGAGTTAAATTATTCCTCAGCAGATTTTTTGATTTACCCGCAAATTTTGGCGAAAAAACCTCAATTCTTTATAGAAATTGAGGTTTTTTTTTGCAATTTTATAAAATAAGGCTAGTTTTAAATTGAATTAATGCACCATTAATGTGCATTTAAGAATCATCTTTGACGGCTTTCTATACTTGTTTTTTTAATCTTCTTTTATGAAGTAATTCGTAGACTGATGCTTCTAAAAAATTCTGGCAAAAAAAAGCCCAACCTTGGGGAAAGCTGGGCCGATAAAAACAAAAATATGTGGAGAATCAGTCAAATTATCATGTAAAAACATGAACTCTAACCTGATTTTTTTATTATCAGTCAATTTGGTAACAATGTAAAGCACATTAATTTACTAGGATTTATGACATATCACAATTTATAGACAAAACAGTGAAATACATCACATTATAACCCTGATTTTGTCGCTAAACCGATCAATTCTTTCATAAATTTGCTTTATATTACAGTTTTTACGCCTCTCTTAAATTCAGTGTAATAAACATGATTATTTTCATGATAAATAAATTGGTTTTTTGAATTAAAATCCACTATTCAACTTAATTAAACAATCAAAAAATCCTTTATTAATTCATTTTCCTGATTGGATGTAACAATTTATTTAGTATACAACATTGTTATTTAAGCTTTTTTCTAAAATAACTAAATTTTCTAATTAAAAGACTATTAAACAAAATCAATACAATGATTTTGTACAAAAAAATAGCGATTTCGAATTGGATTGACTTAATAAATTGTCACAATACAATACGTTCCTGTTGTACATCTTTTGTAACAAAATGGTAAATATCATGAAAAAACTCGGTTTAGCCACTGCTTTATTATTAGCCATGACCGGTGCTCAAGCATATCAATTCGAAGTTCAAGGTCAATCAGAGTTCATCGACAACACTGTAAATGACAAAGATTTCACTGGTGCTGTTCAAGGTACTTACTACTTCAAAGATGTAGACGCTTCTAAAGGCCCTTTAGCTGAAGCTGCTTTCATCAACCAGGCATCTAACGTTTCTGCTGCTTATACATATGGCGAATATGATGTAGATGCTGATGATAGAGACCAGACTTCTCATACTTTCGGTGTGAAAGGTGAAGCTTACATCCCAACTAAAGTTGTTCCTGCTTATGCAAGCGCTTCTTATAGCCATACAATTACTGATGGTAAAGGTGGCCAAAATGATGACAATGGCGACCGTTATGCATTAGAAGTAGGTGTACTCCCTATTCCTAACTTCCTGGTAGCTGTAGGTTACACAAGCGTTGCAGACCAAACTTCTTATGACGCTTTCAACATGTTCAACAATGGCGTTGCTAAAGCTGCTATTGAGTCTCAAACAATCGCTGAAGACCAAGATGCAATCACTGCTCGTACTAAATATGTAGGCGCAATTGACGGCACTAACATGTCACTTGGCTTCGAAAGCGGTTTGGTTTACGGTGAAGATACTGCTTACAACCTAGGTACTACTTTGTACATCAACCCTAAATTAAGCGTTGGTGCATCTTATATGGAATCTAGCTACGCTAACTCTCCAGACAAAGCTTGGGGCGCAAACGTAAACTACTTCATCACTCCAGCAGTTGCTGTAGGTGCTAGTTATGTGAACTCAAACTACGAAGCAAATCTTGCTCAAAATGCTGTAGTTCGTGATACACAAACTGTAGGCTTAAATGCTAAATTCCGTTTCTAATTTCTGAATTAGTGACTGAGTAAAAAAAGGACGCATCAGCGTCCTTTTTTATTGGATCAAATATCTATTCCGGAGAACGGACCAGACTTAAAAAATGCAAATGGCGTTCATATTGGTCAATAATGTCCTGGATCAAATCTTCCTGAGTCCATTCCATCACATCATAATTTTGCCCCCCTTCCCTTAAAAAGACTTCTGCCTGATAAGATTGCGGAGAATCTGCATCCGGCATAAAGCTCGGTGCTAAAGTCTGGGTAGCAATGACCTGATAAATAAAGTTCATTTCATTCTGATGATCGACACGTAACTCGATCCCATCTTCCAGTTTAAAGATTTTCACCTGGATGTGACGACGTTTCAGTTCAGCCTGAAAACTGTTAAAGGCTTTACTGACCATCGTATCAATATAATCACGTACTTCATTATGCGTATGCGGATAATGCATAATTAAACCGAGTCGCTGTTGCCAGCTACGCGGGTTCTGAATGGCCCGTGGGGTAATACGCGCAGCTTGTAGCGCATGCATTTTCGTTACATCCAGATGCAGGGCCTTAATCAGTCCCCAGCAAATCAGCAGCATAATGAATGTGAACGGTAAGGCACTCATAATCGTAGCCGACTGTAGGGCTTCCAGCCCGCCTGCCAGTAACAGAATGATGGCCAATAAAGCCATTAACACGGTCCAGAACAGACGCTGCCAAGTCGGTGAATTCTCGGTTTTCGCCGTGAGATAATCCGTGACTAATGATCCAGAATCTGCTGAAGTGACAAAGAACAGGATAACCAATACCGTAGCAATAATACTGGTGACTGAATTAAATGGCAGATTACCTAAAAATTCGAACAGCGCTACAGAGGAGTCACGTTGTACTGCCTCAAGCAGATTAGTATTGGCTTCATGCATGATACTGAATAATGCAGCATTGCCCATAAAGCCCATCCAGATCAGGGTAAATCCGGTAGGAATCAGTAGAACCCCAACAATGAACTCACGGATACTGCGGCCTTCGGATACTCGGGCAATAAACATCCCGACAAATGGCGACCAGGAAATCCACCAGGCCCAATACATAATGGTCCAGCCACCAATCCAGCCACTAGGCTGATAGGCATACAGATTAAAAGTCATACTAAACAGGTTTGCAACATACTGGCCAGAGTTTTGAATGGTGGTCTGCAGAAGATAGATGCTTGGACCGGTAACAAAAACAAAGATGAGTAGCAGTAAGGCAAGCAGCAGATTCAGTTCAGCTAGGCGTTTGATGCCCTTATCCAAACCAAAAAATACGGACATTGATGCCATTACAGTGACGGCAATAATCAAAATGACCTGAGTACTGGGGGTCTGCTCAACTCCAAATAGGTAATTCAGACCCGAATTAATCTGAGTCACCCCAAAACCTAAAGTTGTCGCAACCCCAAATACTGTCCCTAAGGTGGCAAAAGTATCTACCCCGTCTCCGATTGGGCCATGAATCCGGTTGCCGATCAGTGGATATAAGGCGGAGCGAACTTTTAAAGGCAGATTATGTCGATACGCAAAATAGGCCAATGACAGACCCACAATGGTGTAAATCGCCCAGGCATGCAGGCCCCAGTGGAAGAAAGTCACGCGAATAGCCTGCTGTGCGGCCAGTACAGTTTCCGGGTCACCAGCAGGCGGTGTGACATAATGCATAACCGGTTCTGCAACCCCGAAAAACATCAGGCCGATCCCCATGCCTGCGGTAAACAGCATGGCAAACCAGGATGCCTGGCTGTATTTTGGCTGACTATGGTCGGGCCCAAGTTTAATTTTCCCCATATCGGACAGGGCAATATAAATCAGGACAATCAGGAAGATCGCCACGGAGAGGACATAAAACCAGCTAAATGAAGTGGTAATCCACGCATTCATTTGCTTGGTCAACAGGTCGAATGAATCAGGTGCCAGTATTACCAGTCCCAAAAAAATGGCGATAATCACCACTGTACTAATAAAGACATTCGGATTGATATTGGCAAACCAAGATGAAGGTTTGGAAGGCATAGATCCCCCATTTTTTTAATAGATTGAATGCCGGGAGGCTTGAAGCATTATTGATAAGTAAAAACATTCTGATCGAGAGAATTACGATCAAAGATACGTTTTGGACCTTAAGATTTTAAAATATTCAGGAAAATAAAGCCGTTAAGTTACTGTAACCAAGCTATGCAGCTCTGTACGTTCTATTCCTCAGGCTTTCTATGCTTATGTTGTATATGAGTCTGTTTAGGAAGATGGGAAATATACTGTAAGGCAATCAGACGGGAAACAATCAAGGCCAGATACATTACCCCGACAAACATTTGGATAATGGCAAGCATCCGTGCGACCGGGCTGACCGGCATCACATCAGATAATCCTGTAGCAGACTGTACACTAAAGCTCAGAAAGAGCAGATCCAGCCACGGCTGATAAGCTTTTAGATCTGGGTCCGAAAAGCTGTAAGGTACCCATAACTGGCAAATGCTATAGAGAAAAGCAAAGCCCCAAGCCAGCAATGTGAAAACTGCTCCCGCTGCAAATAGTTCGTCTTTGGTCAGATAACGGTCATGAAACATATAACGTAACAGGCCATACGCTGCACTGAAGTAGGCACTGGCTTCAAACAGATGCGCGACGATCATGATCCAGGTATAGCGCAGCCCCAACACAATTAATGACGAAAAGAAGATGGCTCCTGCGACAAAGATGAGTCCCAGAATGGTAAACATCGGAGTCTGACGAATTACCTTGGCAATCACCAGCAAGACCACCACTCCCAGCATCCATGTACCCGCGCGATAAGACACGCTGTCATAACTCAGCATCGACAGGATCAAAATCAGTAATTGTAGGCATAGCAGCCAGGCAGAAGGCAGATACTTAAAATGGGTCCAGAATCGTAGCAGAGAGTGCTTCATGAGATTTGTCTTGATGTCCTGTCGAGCATCATTATTGTTATCGCTGGCTTAACATAGCATGATCTAGCTGATGGTTAGAAACAGGATTGTATAAAAATCATTGAAATCTCAGTTAAAAATAGCTGTATTTAATTTTAGATAACCTATCCCAAAGTATTTCATTGGGTAGCTCAGGTATTTTATCGCTATAAAAAAAGCCCCCATCAGGAGTAATGCCAGTCAGTTAAGCAAATATTAGTAAAATGTAGTAAAAATGAGTGTATGTAAATACGCTCATTTTTTTATGACTTTATCTGAAAATTTAGATTGCACCCTTCAACATTCTTTACCTTCA
>NZ_VPDK01000044.1:0-22715 GCF_013417725.1 Acinetobacter sp. YH12233 | reverse complement strand
TAGCTCATGAAATACGGTATTCTGATGTGACAAAACCTGAATCCTGGTCGTTAAAGTGTTTGTTTGCACTCATATTTTAACTGTTAGGACTCAGGTTTTTTTATTTAAAGCAAACTATGGGACAGCAATGAGCTTGACTCCTCTTTTTTTATTTCGACGCGATAAACTCTCGAAGTCTATTGCATTCAATCAATGACAGATTTTGATCTGCTTTCCAGACAATTTATGTTATAAAGTTACATGAGTTAGACATCCACGATGGGTATATGCATATGACTGATCACAGTTCACCTGAAAAATCACCTTGGGGTTGGAAAGCACTGATTATCTTCTGTATTTTAGGTGGATTATTTATGTTGTTTTTCTGGCTTGCGGTCAGCAATGAACCAGACTACATGCCAAGCCAGCAAAAGAAAGAAAATACCCAGCAGCATGCATTTAAGAATGCACCTGCAATGTCTCCAGAAGCTTTAGCCAAAGCACAGGCTGACCGTGAAGCTCGTCATGCTACCTCTTCATCTCATCAGACTCATGAGATGAGCGCGGAGGAGCATAATATGTCTGCTGAAGAACATGCACAGATGGACAGTGCTAGCCATGACGAAAATACGGCTCATGGTCACTAGACAGTTCCAAGATCAAATTTAAAAAAGCGAGGTTTTCCTCGCTTTTTTATTTTTTTAGTCTTTTAAGCTGAGATACATATCTATATGTGGAATGCCGCAATCCAGATATTCCTCACCCCGCACGTCAAAACCCAAGTTCTGATAAAAGCCAATCGCATGTACCTGTGAAGAAAGCTTTACGAATTTACGTTGCTCTGCCTTGGCCTGATCAATCACAGCCCGCATGGTCTTGTAGCCGATGCCCGTACCACGTGCCGACTGTAATACAGCTACGCGACCAATACTGTGATTCTTTAATAAGCGTGCAGTCGCCACGGCTTGATCCTGTAAATAAGCCACAAAATGCGTAGAGATTGTATCCTCCGCATCCCATTCATCTTCAGGAGCAATTTGCTGTTCCTGAATAAAAACGGCTTCACGTATCACTCGGGCATCTTGAGCTAAATCATCCCAGCTGCCTGACACGATTTTAAGATTTTTATCATCTAGCATTTAGAACCAATTCCCTGCTGATCCCACTGGTCATTCAATAACAATTCCAGTGAATGTTTTTGAATCCCATACATCTCTTTCAATGCCTGAATCTGGGCGAGAACAGCCTGATCGGGCTGTTCATAATCCTTACGTTTGGTCGCCAGAATCATTTTATTTTTACTGGTGTGTTCTAGGGCCACAAATTCAAAGACCTTGGTTTCATAACCATAAGCCTTCAGCAATAAGGCACGAATGGTATCCGTCAGCATTTCGGCTTGCTGCCCAGCGTGAATGCCAAACTGCAACATTGGCGACAGCACTTTCGGACTCTGTAATTGCGGTCTTAACTCTTTATGACAACATGGAGCACACATGATGATCTGTGCATTCAGGCGTATACCGCTATGGATCGCAAAATCGGTCGCCACATCACAGGCATGCAGAGCGATCATCACATCCAGACGTTCCGGTTCATAGGTACGCACATCACCCTGGAAGAAATCCAATTGATTAAAACCGGATTGCTGCGCGACATTCTGACAGAATTCGACCATTTTCGGATTCAGCTCTACGCCGGTGACATAGGGCGTCTGGCCATGTTTTTGCATATAGTCATATAGCGCGCAGGTTAAATATCCCTTACCTGAACCGAAATCGACGATACGTAATCCTTGTTCCTGCGGCTGGATTTGAGCCAGTGCGCCGGAGAAAATCTCGACAAATTTATTAATCTGTTTCCATTTACGTGCCATGCTTGGAATGATCTGGCCTTGCTGATCGGTAATTCCTAAATGCTGTAGGAATACACTGTCCTGATCGACATAACGCTGCTTGATCCGGTCATGGCCTTGTTCTGCTTTAGCCTTTGTAGAGACTGGTTTAGCTTTACTTCTTGTCAGCATGGCCTTTTTCTTGTTTTTCTTCAGCTGTAATTCTTCCTGATCGGTAAACAGGTTAGGTTGCTTACAACAGGTCAATAATTCCGTTACTTGAGTTAAGGCTTCATTCAAAGGATAATTTTTAGTGACATCCTGAGTCTTGTATCGATAGACACAGCTCAAAACCTTCTGCTCATTGAGCGAAATGACTCTAAAGGTCATTTTTTCCAATTGTTCAAGTTCACCTTTATACTGACTCAAGATCAGACGATCAAAATGATCAGTTTCAAAGGCTTGCTGAAAAGCCTCCAAGAATTGTTGTTCCTGAACCGAGAGAGAAGTCGATGTCGACATAAGAAAAACCTGATATGAATTGCTGATCAAGTTTAATTGTTCTTAACTTAAAAGCAAAATTGAATTATTATACAAGTGTATATTTAAAAAGAATGACAATCATGCAGAATGCTCTCCTAGTTCCAGATTATGATCACAATGAGGAACGGATTAATTACATTAGTCATGGCCTCGGTGCTGCGCTGGCTTTGATTGCTGGTATTTTATTGATTATTAAAGGCTCTTATTTGAGTACCGGACAATGGATCGGGCTTTGGGTCTATGCTTTCAGCATGATTCTACTGTTTTCCGCTTCGATGCTCTACCATATGTCTACTGCTGCTGACCGACGCTATTTTTACAAAAAAGTTGATCATACGGCAATTTACTACCTGATTGCAGGTACCTATACCCCGTTTCTATCGATTGCGATTCCAACAGCCAAAGCCCAGTATTTACTGATTGCTTTGTGGGTGATTGCTATACTTGGAACACTATTCAAGTTCATTTTCATCAACCGTTTCCAGAAACTTTCTTTAGTCGCTTATCTGGTCATGGGATGGCTTGCACTACTGGTTATGGACGATATGCAGCAGTACTTAAGTGCTCAATCTTTAACCTTTCTGATCATTGGTGGCTTAGCATACACTGTGGGTGCATTGTTTTACGCTTTAAAAAGAGTAAGATATACCCACGCTATCTGGCACATTTTTGTATTGATAGGCGCAGGATCACATTTTCTGTCTATCTATCTTTACGTGATTTAATCATCTCATTTCTTCATTTCAGTGACCCTGAGCGAGTTGAAACGAGAAGATTGCAGTTGTTTTTTTAAAAAATTACGCCTTTTTTAAAAAGATTACGCTTTTAAAACTAAGTTTTTTATTTTTAGTAAGTGTAAGGTTATTCATGGCGTCTTCAGATTCTATCGCTGTAACAGAAATTACAGCAACCAATTCAAAATTTCGTGTTTTAACAGCAAGTTTAGTGGGCACTACAATCGAGTTCTTTGATTTCTATATTTATGCCACAGCTGCCGTTATTATTTTCCCTTATCTGTTCTTCCCTACAAGTACAGATCCTATGACTGCGACTATTCAGTCGCTGGCAACCTTTGCGATTGCCTTTATTGCCCGTCCAATCGGTGCTGCACTCTTTGGTCACTTAGGAGACCGGATCGGACGTAAAGCGACTCTGGTCGCTGCTTTATTGACTATGGGCCTTTCTACCGTTGCCATTGGTTTATTGCCAACTTATGCACAAATCGGTATTGCTGCGCCATTATTGCTGGCTCTTTGTCGTTTAGGTCAAGGCTTAGGCTTGGGTGGTGAATGGTCAGGTGCGGTTCTATTGGCAACTGAAAATGCGCCAGAAGGCAAACGTGCCTGGTATGGTATGTTCCCGCAACTTGGTGCACCAATTGGCTTCATTCTGGCAACAGGCTCATTCTTGACCCTTGGCGCATTCATGTCTGAAGCAGAGTTCATGCAATGGGGCTGGCGTATTCCATTTATCTCTAGTGCCCTACTGGTGATTATGGGGTTATGGATTCGCTTGAAATTGCATGAAACTCCTGCATTCCAGAACGTGTTAAAAAAGCAGAAAGAAGTGAATGTACCCTTTTTCGAAGTATTCAAAAAGCATTCTAAAATGCTGGTATTGGGTACCATCGCTGCGATTTGTACATTCGTAGTGTTCTACCTGACAACTGTCTTCGCGTTACAATGGGGTACCAAACAGCTCGGCTATACACGTGAAGAATTCCTTCAGCTACAGTTAGTTGCAACTCTGTGCTTTGCCGCGTTCATTCCACTTTCAGCAGTTCTTGCAGAAAAATTCGGTCGTAAGACAACTTCAATCGCAGTATGTGTGGTCTCTGCTATTTTCGGTATTTTCTTTGCCGATATGCTTGAATCAGGCAGTACGCTGGTGGTGTTCTTCTTCTTATGTATCGGTCTAGCGATCATGGGTCTAACTTATGGCCCGATTGGTACCGTATTGTCTGAAATCTTCCCGACTTCAGTACGTTATACCGGTTCTGCCCTGACCTTTAACCTGGCAGGTATTTTTGGTGCATCTTTCGCGCCATTGATTGCAACAAAACTGGCAACAACTTATGGTTTGTCTGCAGTAGGTTATTACCTCACAGCAGCTTCTATCCTGTCATTGCTTGCATTCTTGCTGATCCGTGAAACTAAAAATGATGATGTAAACAATCAGATCTAAGGATCTTGACAGATTAAGTCATCTCAATCAAAGCCAGCAGTTCATGCTGGCTTTTTTTATGATTTCACAACAAAAACTTGCTACTTCTTTGCGGATATTTCGGGAACAATCAAATAAATAAAGCCAGAGAATGAGGCAGAGTGATGCAGGATCTTATTGAGCAACTTACTCAAGAACAGCTGGTAGATATTGTGATTCTGCTAGAGGATGATAAAAAACTGGAAGCCATTCGCTATATCCGGACGCATACAGCTTTAGATGAATCACAGGCGATACAGGTCATTGATGAAATTGTCCGCGAGCATGATCTGGCGCTAAATCGGAACAATAAAGGCAACATTGGCCCACGCTTTACAGATGATGCAGATGAAAATATTTCAGTGGTAACTACACCTTTGGAAGTTCCAGATCATCCCAACCTTAGCATCGCCAAAGATACTGAGGTAGCTGCACAGCAAGTCGGCAAACGCGTACCCGGCCGTGAGATTGAAAAGAAAATCTGGATCACCGCAGCCGTGATTTTACTGATTATTATTGTGCTCTGGTTGCTGCTTTAGCAGCAGTAAATGAATCCTTTTTTATACCAATTCAATAATATCAATGGTTGGTGGTACGCGAAAACGAAATGGCACGCCTACCATGCCCGTTCCCACAGTCACAAATACATCTGCATGTTCATGCCGGTACAGACCTTTTTTATGGCCCAGAATGGAAACCATTTTCATCACATAATCCGTCAGCCAAGGTAACTCGACCTGTCCGCCATGCGTATGTCCAGAAAGCATCAGTGGTCGTGTTGGCAATTTCGGCACCATATCCACGGTATCTGGATTATGTGACAGAATCACCCAAGGTTTGTCTTGAGGCAGATCCGGCATTGCGCGCATATCGGTTTTTCCAGCCCAAAGATCCCCTACTCCTAAGAGACGAAATTCGTCAAACTCGACAATCTGCCCTTCAATGTCCATAACCTGATTCACTTCCAGCGCATAACGAAGCAATTCCTGAATAGGCGGGCCAGGATACTGTTCATCATGATTCCCTGTCACCGAATATACTGGCGCATGAATTTCTTTCAAGACCGCCAGCTCCTGTGCCAGTTTATTTTCAGGTTCATAGGTCCAGTCTCCTGCGACCACTACCAAGTCCGGTTTCAGATGATTCAGCTTATGCACAATCTGTCTTAACTGACGTTCATGTCCGGAAAACAGACCAATATGTAAATCTGCAATCAGGGCAATCCGTACCGGTTTTTTGAGTTTCTGTTGAGGATTGATTTGATAAGGCGTGGTTTCGACCCGAATCAAATGCGGCTCGATAAAACGTGCATAACTGAGTACGGCACTAATCACGAAAATAAAAATAGACTCATGAATCGAATAGTAGCCTATCCATCCTGCATAAATACTGAAGAACACCAGCGGAATCAGCAAATAGGCCAGATAGAAAGCAAGTAGATGACAAAATGCTTTAAAGGGATGAATGGTTTCTGTACGCGACTGACTCGACCAGGCCTGATACACTGCCCAAACAGCAAGAATGGCCATGCCTAGATAAAAATAAAAAAGTACGGAACTGGTATCCCACATAGATTTGCCTTGTCGAGTCGAGGAGCTGATTAGTGGCTTTATATTTATCTTTTCATAGCTGGCAATTATACTCAATCCAAATTTTTCAGTCTTTGATGTTTATGGTAAATGCTCCCCATGCTTCCGCTCATTCAAAACCCTCTGGTTTATCAAAAGCTTATCGCTATAAAGCTGGCATTTTATTGAGCTGCAGCCTGGTACTCGGCATTCCTGCTTGCAGTACGCTGCCTCCGCAAACCGAACAGCCTAGCCGGATGGCATTTGAGACGGATACCTCGCAAACCAGTCTGGCCCAGATTGTTGAGCCCTTACGTCGGCAGAATATTGGCCTGACCGGTTATCATGTGCTTCCAGATCCGCTCGAAGCACTCGCTGCACGTATCCAGCTGATTAATAAAGCAGAACGTAGTCTGGACCTCCAATACTACATTTGGGACAATGACCGTATTGGTGCATTGGCCTTGCATGCCCTCATTCAGGCAGCAGACCGTGGCGTCAAAGTCCGTTTATTGATGGATGATAACAATGCCAAGAAAATGGAAGGCATTTATCTGGCGCTGGATCAGCACCAGAATATTGAGGTCAAACTGTATAACCCCTACCGTTTCCGTAAATACCGTGCCATGGATATGCTGCTGGATCTAAAACGGATCAACCGCCGCATGCATAACAAAAGCTTTATTGCCGATAACCAGATTGCCCTGATTGGCGGCCGTAATATGAGTAACCAATATTATAACGTTAGTGATAGTTATCAGTTTTCTGATGTAGATGTGATGCTGGTCGGTGCCGCTTCTGATGAAATCATTCATTCTTTTGATGAATACTGGAATGATGATTATGCCTATCCGGTTCGGCAGATTGTCAATCCTCGCCATCACACGCTACGCTACCCGAGCCTGAAACAGCAGCTGGAAGAATATAGTCATGATACTGCAATCCAGAACTACCTGAATCTGGCCAATCGCTCACAGGCTTTCGATAAATGGCTGGAACACAACATTCAACTCGATTGGGTGGAAGCTGAAGTCGTCAAAGACCCGCCAAGTAAAATCAAGTCAAAGGCTAAAACTGAAGATCACTTGAACTTCCAACTATTACAACATCTGGAAAAACCGGAAGAAAGTGTGGATATCGTGTCGGCCTATTTTGTACCGGAAAAACAGGGGGCAGAACGTCTCAAAAAACTGGCTTCAGAAGATGTCAAAGTTCGTGTACTCACCAACTCTTATAAGGCCAATGACGTGCCGCTGGTCCATGCCTTTTATGCCAAATATCGTCAGGAACTGCTAGAAAATGATGTAAAACTTTATGAGTTTTTGGCCGCGCCAGATGCCGACAACCTGAATGCCAATACTGAAGAGCTGGCACAAAAAGCGAAGGTCAGCTTAAAAGGCCTGAGCCGTTCCAGCCTGCATGCTAAACTGATGGCCATTGATCAGAAACAGGTATTTATCGGCTCTTTTAATTTCGATCCGCGTTCGGCTTATTTGAATACTGAAATTGGCGTATTGCTAAATAGTCCCAATCTGGCCCGTGCGGTACATGAAACCATGGACAAAAACTTAAGTAAGTATGCCTATAAGCTGGTTCTGGATGCCAACCAGAATATTAACTGGAAAATTCGCAATGCCAAAGGTGAAACAAAGACCTTTAAAAAAGAGCCGGGAATGAAGTGGTATCAAAAAGCCTCAATAAAATTCCTGTCGATACTCCCAATCGAAGGTTTTATGTAATGAGTATCTCTGAGTATTTCTATTAAAAAAGCCTCTTAATGAGGCTTTTTTAATACTTTGGCTTGCAACCTTTGCAAACCCTCCAGCATATTTTCATGCACTAGTGCAGTCAGGCTTTCTACTGTATGCCCTTCGGTCGCAATTGCCGGCAAGGCCATCAGATGAGCTGTTACTTTAGGCATTTCCAGAACATTCTGTACATGTTTGGCAAAACTGATATTCCCAATAAAAGGCGCCACCATATCCAGTTCACCCTGCTGATTTACATAACAGATCAGGCAGATTTGTACCGGACGTTGCGCTTCGATTGCTGCACCGAGAATACGACCATAAATTTTTTTAATTGAGCGTCCATCAGATGTGGTTGCTTCAGGAAAAAACAGGACTGGAATATTCTGCTTTAGAAAATCGGTAATCTGTTCACGGATTCTGACCGAATCTCCTGAACCACGCTTGATAAATAAGGTGCCACCGCCTTTAGCCAGCTTGCCCAAAATTGGCCAATTTTCAATTTCAGCTTTGGCCAGAAAAAACACTCGCGCGCCTGAACCCAAAACGGCGATATCCAGCCAGGATACATGATTGCTCACCCATAATGCAGGCTCACGTGGAATCACGCCATGGACCTGAACCTCGATATTAAACACCTTGCACAACTGGCGACAGAAATACTGCACATATCGGGTATTGTTCGGGTTATTCGGGTCTTTATACAAACCGTGACGGTAAACCAGATAAAACCCCTGGCTGATGGCTGCTAATGCAGAAGTCGTTTTTCTTGTATAAAGAAAGAATTTTGCAAAACCTTGTATCTCAGGTGATTGATTTTGTACAGTCGAGTTCATAAAAAGATCACTAAATCCTAAACAAGATACAGGGAATATCCACGAATTAAACCCATTTTATACTGTTCATGTCCAACTTGCATTGATAATAAAAAACGACCAAGTACATTTATATTTTCAATTTAAATTCATCAAATGAATTAAATAAAATAAATCAATCGAAATATTAGATTAAAAAGGATGCTCATCATGCAAGATGAAACAGTTAAATCAGCTGAGATGATTCGGCCCTTAAAAGTATTAAGCTATATCTTGGGTGGTACCCTGTTATATACAGTTTTGCTCGTAACACTTGCACAACTGTTTGTCACGGCACTCTAAAACAAAGCCCGCTATTTCAGTATCTGTAAAGTTCATTTTCAACTAAAATGAAGTTTTCAACTGGAGATTGGCCTGAGTGGAATATTTTGAGCAACATCAGGGAAAAGAACGCGTCATACTGGTCAGTGTGAGTGTACAAATGCTGGATGACCTTGATGCTGAAGAGTTTCATCTGTTAGCTCAATCTGCAAATGCCGAAATTCTGGAACATCTTTTTGTTCAACGCTTAAAACCGGATGCCAAATTCTTTGTGGGTTCAGGAAAAGCAGAAGAAATTGCTGAACGGGTCAAAGAACTGGATGCCAATCTGGTTATTTTCGATCATGCGCTGACACCTGCTCAAGCACGTAACCTGGAAAATGTGGTGCATTGCCGGGTGGTAGACCGTACCGAACTTATCCTCGATATCTTTGCGCAGCGTGCCCGTACCTATGAAGGGAAACTGCAAGTTGAACTGGCACAGTTACAGCATCTATCTTCACGACTGGTTCGTAGCCGCACCAATCTGGATAGCCAGAAAGGCGGGATCGGTCTGCGTGGGCCGGGTGAAACCCTGCTAGAAACAGATCGCCGTTTATTGCGTATCCGCATGGGACAGCTTAAAGCCAAAATAGAAAAAGTCCGTCAAACCCGTATTCAGGGCCGTGTTGCACGCCAAAAAGCGGCTGTTCCAACCGTGTCTTTAGTAGGTTATACCAATGCGGGGAAATCTACCTTATTCAATATTCTGGCCGATAGCGATGTGTATGCAGCAGACCAACTATTTGCGACTCTGGACCCAACTTTAAGACGCCTGCAATGGGACGGCGTCGGCAATCTGGTACTGGCAGATACGGTAGGTTTTGTACGTAATCTTTCACACTCACTGGTTGAATCTTTTAAAGCAACTCTGGAAGAAACCGTTGAAGCCACTCTGCTTTTACATGTGATCGATTCCAGCAGTCTGGAAATGCTTGAACAAATTGAAGCCGTTGAAAAGGTGCTCAAGGAAATTGGCGCTGACGTTCCAGTTTTAAGGGTTTATAATAAAATCGACTGTAGCGGTGAAGATGCCAAAATCATTTACCGCCAGCCTGGTCAGCCTGAACGAGTCTATGTTTCAGCACATAGCGGTGAAGGTCTGGATCTGTTACGCAAAGCCGTGCATGAAGCATTAATGGGTCAGATTCAACACTTTGAACTGGTATTGAAACCTGCCTATGGCAAACTGCGCAATCAACTTTATGCGCTGAATGTGATTCAGTCCGAACATTATGATGATGAAGGTCAGTTGCATATCGATGTACGGATTGCACCTCCGAAGCTGGAACAATTGATCAAACAGGCACATTTACCGATAAAAGAAATTCTGGGATCTCAAGCACTTCAATTCCAGCGTCCACTGGAAGAGTTTGAAATTCGGCCTAAGATCGAGTAAAACTTGATAAGTAAACTTTTAAATGACATCACCAATGAACTGGATAAAACATATTGACTGGCCAGCATGGATCGGCACTCTCCTCTTAATTATTGTATTTCGTGAAGCTTCAGTCTGGTTAATGACCCAGCTAGATCACCCTGAACTGGGCAATCTGGTCGGACTCATCAGCCTGCTAGTCACCTTATTTGCCTGGCGCTATTTTGGCAAAATTCCAGCGCGTCTGGTGGATACCAATAACAAGCTGATGAAAGAAAGTGCCTTCGCTTTTTTACCAATTAGTGCAGGCGCGCTAATTATGCTGATGCATATGGGACAAAAAATTCCGGCCTTCATGCTGGTGTTATGCCTGAGCACTCTGCTCCCTCTTTGGATCTACGCCAAAATGGCAAAACGCTGGTTATAGGAGTCGCACATGTTTTCTGTTCTTTATGGCTTTGCGATTACCTTAATTGCTTATCTGCTTGCTAAACCCTGCAATCGTGTTATTCCGCAAATTCCTGTGATTGTGTTTAGCATGTTCTTGGTGCTGGTGATTTTATTGGTGCTCGGTATTCCTTATGAGCATTATATGGATGAAGTCAATCCACTGTTTAACCATTTGCTCGGTTATGTCACGGTTGCACTGGCGATTCCACTAGCGGCCATGCGTTATGATGACCTGCCGCTGAAAGCCATTATTGGGATTCTCGTTTTTGCCAGTATCAGTGCGGTTGCCTTACCGATGGGTCTCGCCTATTTGCTGCATATGTCTTCTGGCGACATCATGGCCTTTGCCACCCGTGCAGTCACAACACCAATTGCAATTAATATTGCAACCTTACTGGAGGCACCTGTTAGTCTGGCCATTCTGATCGTCATTTTGTCTGGCGTAATTGGTGCAGCATTTTCACCATTTATTTTACGATATATCAATGATGAGCGTGCTTCAGGTCTGGCTCTAGGTCTAGCAGCACATGCGATTGGTACAGCTCAAGCTTGGCAGCGTGGTAGTGTTGCCGGACGTTATGCTGCGTTTGGCATGGCAGTGAATGCCGTTTTTACTGCGATCTGGTTGCCAACTTTTATACTTTATCTGCAAAAAATGTGACTCATCAATCAATATTTAACGTTTGTTTCTGAATGAAACTATTCTTACTATAGGGAAATAAAGAATTTTTCACTCAGGAACAGACCTATGAAAAAGGTTCAATTATTATCCGTTTTAGCCCTGACCTTTTTCAGTCATCTGGCTTTCGCTTCTGATATTTCAGGTACCTGGAGAAGTATTGACGATAAAACAGGATCCGCCAAAGCGATTTTGGAAATTCGTGAAACTTCAAATGGTGTTTATACCGCCAAAATTACCAAGATTACGCCTCGTCCTGGCTACACACCGCGCGAAACCTGTGTTTCCTGCCCTGCACCTTATACCAATAAACCGATTCTTGGTCTGGATGTACTCACCGGCTTAAAGGATGCAGGTAATAATAATTTCTCTCAGGGCAAACTGATTGACCCTTTATCTGGCAATATTTATAACACCAAAGCTAAATTAAGTGCCAATGGCAAACGTCTAACCCTACGTGGTTATGTGGGTGTTTCAGCCTTAGGACGCAGCCAGACTTGGATTAAACAAGATTAATTCATGACTTAGTGCACAGAAGCTTGCATTTTCATGCATTAAGTTGTATCAATATTAGACAGATGCTTTTTTTATGCAATATAAAACATGCATATAAATATTAGATTCATTTGCTTTAACAGGCTTAGCATCAAACGGATTTTGATGGGCAATATAAGGAGATAGAATGCAAGACATTACCATGTTAAAGATCTTATTGAATTTCTCTGCTTTTACTGAAAATTCAGCCACAAAGCAATTAACATCGGCATATTTCTGTCATGGGGAATCAACAGGGTTAAAGCAGATTGATCGAGCAATCTGCAACGCTCATTACTCTAAAATCAACCAAAATTAAAAAACCACACGCTTGTGTTTGGGATAGTTTGTTTCATCTATGAAAAAAGGATAAATATAAATGAATAAATCTAAATTAGGATTAATGCTCATTGCTACATTCATGACTGGGACCATTTATGCACAAGACTTGACCGGGACATGGCAACAAATCGATGATAAGACTGGTTCACCAAAAGCACTGATTGAAATCCGTCAGGACAGCAATGGTACTTATGCCGGCAAGATTGTCAAAGTAACGCCTCGTCCAGGTTATACCCCGCAAAAAACCTGTAATAAATGTCCTGCTCCTTATACTAATCAGCCAATCCTGGGGATGGATGTACTGACAGGTTTAAAACAGGTTGGTGATAGCGTGAATTATGAAAAAGGTCGTGTGATTGATCCATTGACAGGTAAAATTTACGATGCCAAGGTTCGTCTGAGCAGCAACGGCAAACGTTTAACCCTACGCGGTTATGTGGGTGTATCTGCTCTGGGTCGTAGCCAAACCTGGATTCGTCAGGAATAAGTTCACACTTTTTCTCAAAGCTGCCAAACAGGCAGCTTTTTTTATAAATTTAATTCCATGTTTTTAATTATTTATTGACTATTTGTGCAATCTTCCTAACATGTGCGGGTAATAATGAAAAGTTCTTTGGAATGATGGATATGTTAAAGAAGATATTCCTTGCCACATTGACTACAGGATTCATGATGAACCTGTGGGCTCAAGATATTAGCGGAACCTGGCAACAAATTGATGATAAAACTGGAGCAGCAAAAGCCATCATTGTCATCGAAAAAGAAGCAAATAATACTTACTCAGGCAAGATTGCGAAAATCACGCCACGTCCAGGTTATACACCACGCGAAAAATGTAATAAATGTCCAGCCCCTTATACCGATCAACCGATTTTAGGCATGACTATTCTAAAAGGCCTGAAACACGTTGAAGGCACCAAAAATTATGAAAAAGGTCGTGTCATTGATCCATTGGCAGGTAAAATTTATGATGCCAAGGTTCGTCTAAACAATACCGGCAAGCGTTTAACGCTACGTGCCAGTATGGGTGTTTCAGTTCTGGGCCGCAACCAGACCTGGATTCGCGCAGACTAATCATCAGCACAATAAAAAAGCCACGTTCAACGTGGCTTTTTTGAGCTTTAAATATTTTAAAATACCGGATTATCGACGGCAAACATTTGCTGGTCTTCCAGTCGATAAGCCATCAACTGATTACCCCAGACACAGCCGCCATCGACATTCTGAATTCGCCCAGAAATGGTTTTACCCTGTAAAGCGGCCCAGTGTCCAAATACAATTTGATGGGTTGCTGCAGTTTTCGATTCAAATTCAAACCAGGGCTTAAAACCTTCTGGCATCGGATCATCCAGTGAATCTTTAAAACTATATTCCAGACGCCCTTCTGCATCAGTTAAACGCATCCGGGTCAGGTAATTCACGATACAGCGTGTACGCTCATGACCTTCTAATTCATCTGACCAGAGTGTAGGCTCTTTCCCAAACATTTCCTTTAAGAAAGTATCCACCACCTCAAAATCATCATGGGCAATAATGGCTTCTACTTCTTTAGCCAATTCAGCCGTCTTGGCTGCATCCCAGATATTGGGAATACCGGCATGGGTCAGTACCGTCTGTTCATTCGGAAACAGACACATCGGCTGTTTACGGATCCAGTCAATTAACTCATCACTGTCGATCGCATCAATCACATCACGGACATTATCCTTGTCTTTAATCGGCTTAATACCGCGTGCATAAGCCAGCAAAGTCAGGTCATGATTACCCAGCACTGTTGCCGCCACGCCATTATCGACAAGCTTTTTAATGAAGCGTAATGCACCCAGCGAGTTTTCCCCTCTAGCCACCAGATCACCAGCAAACCAGACAAAGTCCTGATCAGGATCAAAACGGATTTTTTTCAGCAGTGCCTTCAAGGCTTCAAAACAGCCTTGTACATCACCAATCACATAATTGTATCGAACAGTGCGGGTCATTATTTTTAAGCTACCATTTGATCAGATAATGCCACAAATTGGGCAAGTGACAGTGTCTCTGGACGTGCCATTGGATCCACACCTGCCTTTTCAAAACCATCTTCAACCAGCATCCCTTTCAGGCTATTACGCAAAGTCTTACGGCGCTGGGTAAATACATGCGATACCAGACGAGCCAAAGCTTTTTCATTTTTTGCCATGATCGGTTTTACATCATATGGCTCCAAACGGAACACGGCAGATGTCACTTTTGGTGGCGGATTAAAAGAACCTGGCGGCACTTCAAACAGAAAAGTCGGTTTGCAGTAATACTGGATCATCACCGACAAACGACCATATTCTTTGGTGTTCGGTGAAGCTGTAATACGATCGACCACTTCTTTTTGCAGCATGAAGTGCATGTCTTTCACTTTGTCACCAAATTCCAGGAGATGGAACAATAGTGGCGTTGAAATGTTATAAGGCAGGTTTCCGACTACACGTAGCGGACGACCTTCTTCAAACAAATTGGTGAAATCGTATTTCAGTGCGTCTGTTTCAATAATGGTTAAACGTTCAGGATGCGGCACACGACCCGGCAAACCAGCGGCCAAGTCACGGTCCAGCTCAAGTACGGTCAAGGCATCACATTCACCAATTAAAGGAGATGTCAAAGCAGCCAGACCCGGGCCAATTTCAACAATATTTTCGCCTGCACGCGGATTTACCGAACGCACAATTTTGGCAATGACACGTTGGTCATGTAAGAAGTTTTGACCAAAACGCTTGCGCGTGTGATGCCCTTCATCTTTTGGGTTTAAGGCATTAATCTGATACATAGACATTTCCAACGTGTAATAAAGACGAGATCATTGACGCGCTAAATCCAGCGCCAAGTCCACAGCCACATGTAAGCTTGAGCTTTTCGCAAGGCCTGTACCTGCGAGGGAGAGTGCTGTGCCGTGATCGACAGAAGTTCGGATAAACGGTAAGCCCAAAGTAATATTGATGGCTTCACCAAAACCCTGAGATTTTAACACAGGTAAACCCTGATCGTGATACATCGCCAGAACAGCGTCGGCATCTTTCAAATTTTCAGCGGTAAATAAAGTATCTGCAGGCAGGCTCAGACTCATATTGATACCTTGAGTACGGTAAGTCTCCAGTACTGGATTGATGACTTCAATCTCTTCCATACCCAAATAACCGCCCTCACCTGCATGTGGATTTAAACCACAGACCAGAATATGCGGATGCTCGATTTTAAACTTCGATTTTAAGTCATGAATCAGGATATCAATCACCTGATGCAAGCGTTCTGGAGTAATGGCATCAGCAACTGCACGAAGTGGCAGATGGGTGGTTGCTAAAGCAACACGTAAAGTTTTAGTCGCTAGCATCATCACCACACGCGGTACACCAGCAAATTCCTGGTAATACTCGGTATGACCACTGAAATGGATGCCTGCATCATTAATGACTGACTTCTGCACTGGCGCTGTAGCCACTCCGACACTTTTGCCTGACATGGCATATTTGGCTGAACGACGCAGCTGTTCCAGTACATAAGCGGCATTGTGGCTATTTAGCTGACCTAGTACTACCGGTTCTTTTAAAGGCACATGCTCAACATAAAGCTGACCTTTTTCTGAAGAAGTCGTTTGCCCTGTGTATTCAATCAGTTCAACCAGAAGTTTTAACTGCTGCGCCCGTTGACGGAGCATATACAGATCGGCAAGTACCACCAATGGACGCTCATCAATACGATCCGCCAGACTCAAGCAGATATCTGGACCAATTCCGGCAGGTTCACCACTGGTAATATATAAAGGCAGCATGACTTTCTTCTGTATTATCAATTGTCCTTATTTTAGTACAAATTTCACAGGGAAAGTTTTAGATAAAGGTTTAGATGATGTTTATTCAAATAATACTGTACATTTCTTATTATATTAAAGAAAGATAAAACCGGGCTGACGTCAATAAACCCTATAAAGAGTTTCAGGCAATCCTCTCAACACTCGACATGTTTAGCTTTTGGCATTTTCAAGGAGGATTGTCTCAAGTTTAGAAAGCAAACCTAGGCAGACTCGAAGACAGGCCATTTGCTAAAGAAATACATATTAAAAAACAAGTGAATCCATTCATACAAAGACGTGCCCCTAGTCTTAGGTCCGTTTTATTATTTAATGATTAATCATATGTGTTTATAGGCTAAAAATCCTACTGGTCATTCATTGAAAGACGTTGTAAAATACAGCGCTTGAAATTTTATATTTTCATTGTGGTTCTCCTGGCTTTCGGGTAGAATTCGGTCTCCTTTTGTTTGGACAGCTTCCATAGTCCAAACCAACTATAATAGGTAGTGGTTTAATGAAAACTCTCAGCGCTAAGCCAGCTGAAGTTCAACACGACTGGTACGTTGTTGATGCTTCTGGCAAAACTTTAGGTCGTCTCGCGACTGAAATCGCTCGTCGTTTACGCGGTAAGCATAAAACTTCTTATACTCCTCACGTTGACACTGGTGATTACATCGTTGTTATCAATGCTGAGCAAGTTCAAGTGACTGGTAACAAATCACTTGACAAGAAATACTATCGCCATACTGGTTTCCCTGGTGGTATTCGTGAAACTAATTTTGAAAAATTAGTTGCTCACAAACCAGAAGAAATTTTCCAACGCGCTGTAAAAGGCATGTTGCCAAAAGGTCCTCTTGGTTATGCAATGATCAAAAAAATGAAAGTGTACGCTGGTACTGAGCATCCACATACTGCTCAACAGCCACAAGTTTTGGACATCTAAGGGATACAGCACATGGCTACTAACTATGGTACAGGTCGCCGTAAGACCGCAACTGCACGTGTTTTCCTATCTGCTGGTACTGGTAAACTCGTAATCAACAACCGTTCTTTAGAACAATACTTCGGTCGTGAGACTGCTCGTATGGTTGTTCGTCAACCTCTAGAGCTTCTTGAAGCGACTGAGAAATATGACCTTTACATCACTGTTGCTGGTGGTGGTATCGGTGGTCAAGCAGGCGCTATCCGTCACGGTATTACTCGTGCACTGATCGCTTCTGACGAAACTCTTAAACCTGCTCTTCGTCAAGCTGGTTTCGTTACTCGTGATGCTCGTGAAGTTGAACGTAAGAAACTTGGTTTACGTAAAGCTCGTAAACGTCCTCAATTCTCTAAACGTTAATTCGTTTATCGAATCGGACAAAAAACCCTGGTTTATTCCAGGGTTTTTTATGGCTTGAAATTGACCACTTAGTTGGATTCTATATTTATTGTTCATGCACATCCTTACCCCATACCCCTTCATGACACCAGAAGGATTTGGTCAGATAATAATTCGCAACACCGATGATAATAAACAGAATGATTAAGCCAAAATTCATGATCATGTTGTTCTGCTCCTTTCATTTTTTTCTTTACTCTACCCTGCCTTAGTCCAATTGGCTTTTTATGCTTCGTGCTTTTTAGGTTGATTTTTAGTATCCTAGTCTATTCATTAGAACTTAATCAGGATTTATGTCAGTCGAAAGCGCGCCACTTCAAGGACTCACCTTATATAGCCATGCCGATGACTTTCGTTCCCATTGGATTCGCTACGTACTTGCCGAAAAGCAGATTAAATATAACCTGATTCTGGTCGATAGCGATGATGAAGATCTGGCCAGCCTCAATCCTTATAACCAGCTGCCCATGCTGATTGAAAATGATTTAAAGTTATTCAATACCAGCATTATTTCCGAATATATTGATGATCGTTACCGCCAGAATAAGCTCTATGCAGATGCCCCCATGCCTCGTGCGGAACAGCGGCAATATATCTGGCGTTTTGAAAATGACTGGCTCAAACTGGCAGATATCATGCTATGCCATCCGGATACTCTGGACGCTGCAGCCAAAGTGAAGGCTCAAAAACAGTTGCATGATATACTGATTTCATTAACGCCCCTGTTCCAGCATTTTCCTTATTTTATGTCGGAACAATTCAGCATCTTAGATTGTATGCTGGCTCCCATTTTCATTCGACTCAAAAGCATGGGAGTAGAATTACCTCGACAACAATGTCGTCCATTTTATTTATATTGCCAACGAGTTTTTAGCCGTCCTGCATTTGCAAAATCCATGACCTTGCAGGAAAAAAACCGCTACCAAGAGCAAATCAAACCTGTAGAGAAACATCATGTCTGAACAAGAATTCAACTTAAGTCCTACCCGTCCCTATATGGCACGTGCAATCTATGAGTGGATTTGCGATAACAATATGACGCCTTATCTACTGGTCGATGCTACAGGTCCAAATACCATGGTACCCGAGCAGTTTATTAAAGATGGCCAGATTGTCCTGAATATTGTGCCGCATGCAGTTCATGCGCTGAATATGGATAACGAAGCCATCACCTTCTCAGCACGTTTTGGTGGTGTATCACGTGATATCTATGTACCGATGGCAGCAGTCCTCGGGATCTATGCACGTGAGAACGGTCAAGGATTATTCTTTGATCCAAATGAATATGAGCATACACAAAATGATGAAGATGCTTTAAAATCAAGCACTGAAGAACAGCCTGAACCCGCAAAGAAAAAACCAACCCTAAGGTTATTAGATTAAAAATAATGGAGTAAGTGAATGGCTTTTGATTTAGTACAATATTTTGTTGAACAGATAGAAACTCAAAAGCCTGAGCTTCTACAAAGCTATACAAAAGAAGAAAGACGTAAATATATTTCAGAAATCAATGCTCTCACTTTAGGCAAACTGATTAGCGAATGGCGCAATAACCCGCAAAAAATTTATAATGAAATCAAGCATCCAGATGAACTTTATATCCTGGAAATCGCCCGTCACCTGACTACCCGAGTGGAAAACCAGTCAACTTTACCAAAACCCGAGCTGGAACAGCTCACGTCTGAAATTTTCCATTTTCAGCTGACTGAATTAAAGCAGTTACATGATACTGGCAATCATAATCAGACCAGTATCCAAGAGCTGCTAAAAGGACAAATTGAACATTTGTCTGGCCAGGCAGATGATTGGGTTTGGACAACAAATAACCTAACAGAACTCAAAGGCTCTAAACCAATTCATGAAGAAGAGCTATCATTAGAAGCATCAATGAAGGAGTTTAGCCAAATGGTTCATCAAAATAGCCAGCATCATGATGTTGAAGAAGTTGCTGTTGTAGAAACACCAACCTGGGCAAAAATCGTTGAGCCAGTGGTTGCGCTTGCGATTCTTTGGGTATTGATTGATGCAGTATTACGCGTATTTGCATAAATACTTCAACCTCAAAAATTCAGTTTTACTAAAAGCCAATGAGATATTGGCTTTTTTTATTCTTTAAATTTATCAGGAAATGAAGTGAATCAATTTTCTTAACTGAAATTTTTACCTAACTAGCCCCATAATTCATTCAAAATATTTTATTACATCTTTTAGATTAAGGTGAGATTATAGATCAAAAAATAATCACAAAATCACTTCACATATCCTTAAATAAAAAGGTAAACGCATCACATAATTAAAAAGTACAAGTTAAAAATTAAAATCTAAAGTAAACCATTAAATTTTATATAGTTTTTATTTCAATTGTAATTTACTTGCCCATTTTTATAATGAATTTGAATGAAAAAGATAATATTCGAACTTCATCAAATACAACTAACGCATCAACTATTTTTATAACAGGGAAATAATTGTGGCTAAGGTAACCTTAGATACACTTACAGATATTGATGGTTTCGTTGCTGCAGCATTAGCTGATGGTGAAAGCGGGCTTGGCTTTAGCAACTCAAGGTGGTGGCAATATCGATCTTAAACTTGCAGCAGCCGGCAATACAGAAGTGGTTCGCGCTAAACGCCGTGTAGCGAATTCATTAAACCTGAATGACTCGATTGAAGATATTCTGATTACGCTGGGCAAGCAATATCATCTCATTCGCCCACTAGAAAAGAATAACAATGTATTTCTGTACCTTGTACTGGATCGCTCTAAAGCAAACCTGGCTATGGCTCGTCATGAGCTTAAATCTTTTGAATAAGGTTTAGACTTTAGCTAATACACAGTTTTCCCCTTTATTTCATGCGATAAAGGGGATTCTTATGCGCTTCACCCAATAAAATATAAAGTTTAATCGAGACTTAAAATGCATAGGCATTATATTCATATTGGAATAGCAGGTTTAAGTATTCACGATGCTGATGAACTAAAAAAGACTTTACAACACATCACTCCTGACCATTTTATCCTGCAATGGAACACTGCTTCCGATCCTCATCTCGATTGCCTGTTGGTGTATGAATACTTTCTTGAAACAGAGGGTATTCAACGTGTTCTCAAAAACCAAAAATGTCCTTATTTATGCATCTCTAAAAATGCTCAATATTCGAACCAGATTATAAATAACACGCTCGCTTTACCCCTGCAAAACACACAAATTCTCAAGCAATGGTTTGAGCAAAATGTTCTTAATTCAGAAATTAAACCAGAAATAGAAGAACCTATATTTTCAACGCTAGTTCATTCCCAGCAATCTTCTGACCATCCCTACACAATTAACTTTTTTAAAGAGATGCTGCATCCTGAAAAAGGCAAATTACATCTTTATGACCGGCATGGCACCATTGCCATCATTGACTCAGCAAAAACCTAGCCTGGTTAAACAAAGACCGGGCTGAAACAGGCACAGACTTTTCTTTTCAATATGACTTCGCCTCTACTAGCGACCTATTAAAAGTGACACGTAGAGAAACGCAGATTTTACAAGACTGGTTATGGAATTTTTTCTGTAACTCGCCTAGTTTTGCCCAGATCGCACCTGAAGATGGTCACTATAAAATTCATTACTGGCCAAAGCCGGCTCATCCGCTGCATAAAAAACGTATTTTTCAGATATCTGCCTGCTTTATTTAAGGCGGTAAGATTTCAAAAATTGCTGAGCAACATGCAATTTCTTTACTCACGCTTCGACAATTTATCGCAGCCAGTATGGCTTCAGGAAATATTGAAAAAATTAATGCTTGGGAAAGTCGTTATCGCGCCACTGCGCCAGTTGAAAGAACAGAACAGCAAAGTTTCATTAAAAACTTTTTTGGAAAGCTACGATTTAAATTTGGATTTTAATAAA
The DNA here is from genome assembly GCF_013417725.1 of Acinetobacter sp. YH12233. Lineage (NCBI taxonomy): Bacteria > Pseudomonadati > Pseudomonadota > Gammaproteobacteria > Moraxellales > Moraxellaceae > Acinetobacter > Acinetobacter sp. YH12233. The sequence continues at coordinate 1,192 of NZ_VPDK01000044.1, read as the reverse complement.
GTAAATACTTATGATTTTACAACAATATAAAATCGTTTTTGCGGGCTCCATGGGCGCAGGTAAAACAGCCGCGATACGTTCATTATCTGATATTCCAGTGTTACTCACTGAGGCACTGAATACTGACGACCGCAGTCATTCAAAAATGGAAACCACGGTAGGAATCGATTATGGTGAAATCACCTTAGAAGATGGAACCAAAATTGGCCTATATGGGACGCCAGGACAAAGCCGCTTTGACTTTATCTGGCCTGTCATCTGTCAGGGCGCACTAGGTGCTATTATCCTTATTGATCATACAGTAAATGACCCGATCCAGGAACTGGAAAGCTCTATCGAAGTATTCCAAGAATATACCAATAATATTGCCATTGGGATTACGCATAGTGATCTTGAAAGCCCTCATTTTACCCAGATTTATAGGGACTGGCTGATCCAGCCGGATCTCTATACTCCCCCTCTTTTTTGTAGATGCACGTCAAAAAGACAATATCTTACTTCTCTTAGAAGCCTTAATTACTTCAATCGAAATCAACCATAACCTCATGAGCTAAGGATTAAAGCATGCTTACTATACAAGAAAGACGTCAAGCCCCGGAAGCCCTCGTTCAGCATGCTAAACAACAAATTCAGGAGATTATTAGCAATGTTCGTGGCGTATATTATGTAATGGTCTGCTCAACAGATGGGTTTGAATTGGCCACAATTCATAAGAAAGACAACTATAACAACAGCAAACTGGCTGCGGTGAGCAGTTCGATTTTAGCGATGGTTTCTGCATTTACCAAGGAAATCCATCTTACTGGCTGTCAGAGTATTACTTTGGATGCAGAAAATGGTAAAGCCATTTTGACAGCGGTTGCAGCACCGAAACATCCTCTCATTCTGGTTACCTTGGCTGAAAAAGATATTTTTATTGGGTCAGGCCCTGTATATGCTAAAGCATGCAACACAATCCATTATCGCGGCAGATCAATAAATAGATAGATTCAAAAAGGCTTAAATTTATTTAAGTCTTTTTCTATTTCATCTTTATTTCACGCATAAAAAAAAGCCCCCTGCGTAAGCAGAGGGCTTTTGGAATAATGAGCTGGCGATGACTTACTCTCACATGGGAGACCCCACACTACCATCAGCGCTAAGAGGTTTCACTTCTGAGTTCGGGAAGGGATCAGGTGGTTCACTCTTGCTA
>NZ_VPDK01000043.1:0-23886 GCF_013417725.1 Acinetobacter sp. YH12233 | reverse complement strand
AAGCACGTAGTGTTCATGGATTTCTAGGAGGGATTTACGCGTCCTTGTGTGCATATCAACTGATCCATAAAAATAAGCCAACAATTCAAATTATGAAGTCATCGGCTTAAGCAGGATTCGGGTTATTTATAATCTTAGAATCTAATAAAAACCCAAGCAAACTAACTCGGGTTTTGTTAAATTTATTCATACTCACTATAATTTTGTATTTTCCAAATACAAACACCTAATTTTGTAGTGCCAAAAACTTCTCAATCGCCTGCTGTGCGATCTCCGCATCCTGGAACGACTTCACTCCAGAAACACCCATCGCACCAACCAACTGACCCTGATACAGAATCGGCTCACCACCTTCTAACATCCCAGAAAAAGTATCCATCGTCAGAAAGCCCATTTGACCGCCTTTGATAATATCTTCAAACAGTTTGGATGGGCGGCGACTAATGGCAGAACAACGTGCTTTTTCCAGACACAGGTTTGCTGTCATCGGTGAAGCACCATCCATACGCTTCATTGCCAGCAAATTGCCAGTTTCATCAACTACAGCAATACTAACATTAAAGCCATTTTCTAGCGCATATTCATAGGCTGATTTAACAAAAACTCAGCGTCGCTTAAGGTCAGATAATGTTTGGTTTTCATTCAACTATCCAATTTCTAATTTATCAATTTCAAATCTTTGCGGTCTAATTAAAAGAATAAAATAAGCCCGAAGGAATTCGGGCTTATGTTCCCTCTCCTTTTAGGAGAGGGTTAGGGAGAGGTTGTATTACCCTTTCATTTCAGCAAAAGTTTCTTTAGCCGCTTGAATCGTAAATTCAATATCTTCATCACTATGCGCAGCTGAAATAAATCCTGCTTCAAATGCAGATGGAGCCAGGTTCACACCACGACTTAACATGCCATGGAAGAATTTCTTGAAAGCTTCTACGTCACATTTCAGCATTGAATCAAAGCTGGTGATGTCTTCTTGATCAGTGAAGTACAGGCCAAACATGCCGCCCACTTGCTGGGTCTTGAATGGAATACCGGCTTCATCCGCAGCTGCTTGTAAACCTGCAAGAAGTTTTTCAAGTTGAGCAGTCAGTTTTTCATAAAAACCTGGCTCACGCAGATGTTTAAACATCTCGATCCCGGCACGCATTGCTAGCGGGTTACCGGACAAAGTACCTGCCTGATACACGTTACCTAGTGGCGCGATGCATTCCATCACTTCACGCTTACCGCCAAAAGCACCGACTGGCAACCCCGCACCAATAATTTTACCCAAAGTCGTTAAATCAGGAGTCACGCCATAATGTGCCTGAGCACCACCAAGACCCACACGAAAGCCTGTCATCACTTCATCAATAATGAAGACTGAACCATGTTCGTCACAGACATCACGTATCGCTTGCAGGAAACCATCAATCGGTTTCACCAGATTCATGTTCCCTGCCACTGGCTCTACGATCACACCCGCGATTTCTGAACCGAACTTGGCAAAGCATTCTTTTAAAGTCGCAATGTCGTTATAAGGAAGGGTTAATGTATGTTTGGCAAAATCAGCAGGTACGCCCGCAGAAGTCGCTTCCCCTTCGCCTTTAGTTAACAGGCCAGAACCCGCTTTTACCAGCAGCGAGTCAGAGTGCCCATGATAACAACCTTCAAATTTTACGATTTTGTCACGTCCGGTATAACCACGCGCCAAGCGGATCGCAGTCATGGTCGCTTCAGTACCAGAATTCGTCATACGTACCAATTCAATGGATGGCATGATGTCGCAAATGATATCTGCCAAAGTGGTTTCATGCACGGTTGGTGCACCAAAGCTTAAACCATCAACAGCTGCATCTTGCACCGCTTTAATGATTGATGGATGCGCATGACCCAGAATCATTGGGCCCCATGAACCCACATAGTCCACATAGCGCTTGCCATCGACATCGTACAGATAAGCACCTTGTGCTTTCTCGATAAAGATAGGCGTACCACCCACGCCATTGAAAGCACGTACAGGTGAGTTAACACCACCCGGAATATGTTTATTGGCTTGTTTAAATAGTTGTTCTTGCTTTGGAGATAAACTCATGAGAATCACTCAACTCAAAAATACAATAAGAAATAAAAATTAAGCTTGTTCAGCAAATAGTTCCGACCAGTCATACACTCGTTGACCGACAGTAGACATCGAGCGGCCTAAAACATCACTAATGACCGCACAAAGATCAGCGCCGGCTTCAATGACTTCTTTACCGTTTTCAACTGTCAAACCACCAATGGCACAGATTGGTACATTCAATTTTTCTTTAGCCAGTTTCAAGGTTTCTAAACCAATATTGCCCGCTTCTGGCTTGGTGTCAGTCGCAAAGATCGCACCAAATGCCACATAGTTTGCACCATCCGCAATGGCTTGTTCTGCAAGCTCAAGTGAGTTGTTGCAACTGCGACCAATCAAAACATTTTTAGGCAAACGTTCAACAGCTTTCTGGATTGAACCATCATCCTGACCCAAATGCACGCCTACGCCATATTTTACTGCAGTTTCCAAATCGTCATTAATCACAAATGGAACTTTGTACTGTTCACACATTTGTTTCATATATTCGATTTCGTAAGCCTGATCTTCTTTCGCTACTTTTTTACGACGATACTGAAGTACCGCAACTTCATAAGTCGCCATTGCACCTTCAAGTTTTGCTAGGAGAAGTTCAATAGGATCATCATTGGTAATTAAATATAAACCGCGCATGACTGCCGCCATTCAAAATACATACGCTATTATAGGCATAAATGGGCGAGTTTCCCCATCCTAAACACTGAATAATACCCGATTCAGGGATTAGATTATTATTTGTACTTTTTATACAGGTGATTGATCAATATCCCTATTTTCAGTGATAGGCGACTGCGAGAATTTACGTTTTAATGGTTTTATAACAATAATGATAAAGTGTTAATGCTTACGCCCTCCGACAAACGCTTTTAGGATTTTGCAGATAACTTAGTGGAGAAGTTGCAAAATTCTGAAAGCGATTTTTTTATGTCCGGATTTTACGATTCCTGTGTATAAAATTGCTTGAATACCATTAATCACAAAACTTAAAGAAAACTTCAAAATACCCAATTTCAGGGATAGGTCTACATGCATTAAAGGATTTAAATAAGTTCGAACACAACACATAAATAGAAAAGCAAAAGCTGTGTTTTATCTACCAGATCCTTTCTAGCTTTGGGTAAACCGTTTATGGGGAGACGTGTCAAAGCTAGAAAGGATCGACCCATCTAAGCAGAACTGACCATCTTATCTCTCAAACTTGGTTCATTCATCTCGTGAATATTTTCTAAATCATTCAGATAAATTAAAAATACGTCAATGCAGATCTTTCTATTTTTTTAAATATAAAAAAAGCCCGGAGAAGGTCGCTCCAGGCTTGGAAAACTGATTTATTCAGTGAATTATACTCTTTGATAAAATACTGAATAAGCAATAAAACAATTAATAGAATAATAACTCTACACTTGCAAGTGTTTTTATCGTTTTTATTGCAATACTTAAGCATAAATCCGATAAAACGTCATAAGCCCTAACTTGGAATTTTGTCGTGCTTACGATCGACCAGGCTCAGGTTACCACGTAATACATCGGCAAACATACGCCAGTCTGAAATAAAACTGTATAGCGGCTGTTTAAAGCTGGCCGGTTTATTCTTTTCAAAAATGAAATGACCAATCCAGGCACAGGCATAACCTGAGAGTAGTCCATAGGCCAGATATTTAGCTTTACGCTGATGAAGGGCTTTGCTAAAAAAATATAAACCGATACTGCTGCCTGCGACATGCAAACGGCGGCTCATAATATGGCGATGCTCGGTTAGATAAAACCGGTAAAACTCATGATAGTCATGAATCGGCATTTGTGGAGAAGTCAGTTCTGCAATCTCATTGCTCGGCTGCACTTGTGCATTCATTATCATCATCCTGATCTTTTTTCTTCACCTTAGCGCATAATTTAGGCAATTAAAAGTACCTTTATTTTCATGTAATTCTGTACCTGAATTTGGCTTAGATATTGAATTGTCATGCTTTCAGTAGAAACCGGCGAATGAGATCAGCATTTTAATTTTTCCATTTCCATTTTTTTCAATCGGTCAAGTCTTACATCAGATTGGTTTTTCGTTACAATCAGCCGCTCAAAAGTCTAAAAAATATTTCCGTTTCATATCGGAATTTCATGCAAGCGAATAAAAATTCAATTTATTTTTTAATATTTTTCAATAAATTGAATAGACAGGATGATTATCATGGTTGAAGTTGAACTCAAGTTCCAGATTCCCGCGGCACGCCGTACTGCCCTGCTTAAGGCACTTGATCCCAAGAAATCTCAACAGATCCTGCTTCAAGCCAAATACTATGATACTGCAGACCGTCAACTGGCCCAGCATGGAATTGCCCTACGCCAACGATTAGAAGGCAGTCGTTGGGTTCAGACGTTAAAAGCGGCAGGCAAAAGCCACATTGAACGTTTCGAGCATAATCATGATCTGGGTGAATTAGAATATTCTCCTGAGCTGGACCTGAGTATTTACAAGCAGTCTGCTGAAGCGCAAACCTTGCTTAATCGTGCTTTAGGTGATCAGTTTGACCAGCTGCAATTGCAGTTTGAAACCGATATTGCCCGTACCTTGCGCGTGATTGAATATGAAAACACATCAATCGAAGTCAGCCTGGATATCGGCTGTATTCGCACGCCTCATGCTGAACAGGAAGTGCATGAAGTTGAATTCGAGTTAAAGCATGGCTCAATTCAGGATTTGCTGGCCTTTAGTTTTGAATGGGTCAAAAAATATCAGCTGTGGCTGGATGTACGCAGTAAGGCAGAAATTGGGAATTTGTTAGCGACTCATCAGAATGTAAGTCCCGCTACTTTTGCCAAAGAATTCCAGATCAGCAAAAAAGACAGTGCGGGTAAAAACCTGTGTCATCTAGTGGCCCAGCAAATGCAGCACCTGTTACCCAATATTGCGGCAATCTCCGCGCAAGTGGCAGAGCAGGAACATATTGATCAGGCACAACAGGCCTTGGATCATCTCTATCTGACCCTACTTTTGTTTAAAGATTGGCATCCCCAAGTTTCAGACAAATGGGCGCATCAACTTGCCGCATTTAAACATCAGTTTGAACATCTGCAACATTTACAGCACATGCAAAACACTCTGGCTGGCTTCCTGCAAAATCCTATGACCGCAGAGAACCTGACTAAAGATATTCTCTATGCCAAAGAGAAGCTGGGCAATCTGGTGAAATCCACCCAAAATGTGCATCACTATCTGGAATTGCTGATCTTCAGCTTAAGTACAAATGAAGCTAAGCCGCTGGAATTGAAATCTGCAGCGCAAACTACCTTGCAGCAACAATACAAAGTCTTGCAGGAACAGATGAACCAGACTGATATTACCAATTTTGAGAGTCTGGATCAGCTAGCAATTCGCATTCAGGAATTAAAATTCAGCTTCCCAATTTTGACCACGATTTATGATGTCAAAAACCTACAAAAATACAGCAAGGCTTTAAATGATGCACAGCAGGCAGCAAATGAATATCAGACATTGGCCTCCTCTGCCCTGTATATCCAGCAGACTGAGCTGGAAGCCAGTGACTGGTTTGTGTTGGGTTGGCTGACTGCCAAGCAGGAAGTCTATGCACAGCGCTTACTGGAAGCGACAGAACAGTTTCTGGTCAGCCGCAAATTTCTTAAATAAGTATTTAACTGACTTTCAAAGCACGCTACGGCGTGCTTTTTTGTTGCACAAGCACATCACAATACTTTTGTTGTTTGGTCTATATTGATTGTTATGAGCCTCATCGAGAAGGAATGGCCCGATGGCAGAAATCGAACTCAAATTCCAGATTCCGCAAAGTATACGTCACCAATTCGAACAAGATTTTCAGCAGTACGGGCCGACTCGACATCATTTATGTGCCAAATACTTTGATACTTCCGATCAGCAGTTACAGCAGCACAAAATTGCACTCCGGCAGCGTCTGGAAGATCAGCAATGGTTTCAGACCTTAAAAGCACCGAGCCAGCATCAGTTTGAACGCTTTGAGCTGGAAGAAAGACTGGATGCCGCACCGGACAACTGTGATTTAAAAGCTTATGCCAAGCATAAACAGGCTCGGAAGATTCTAAAACAGGCACTTCACACCCTAGATACGTCTCTGACTCTACAATTTGAAACTGATGTAGAGCGGGATCTCTGGATTGAAAATTACCGAGGAAGTCAGATTGAAATTGCACTGGATAGAGGTGAGATTCGTTCTAATGGCCAGACCTTGGATATTTATGAAGTTGAATTTGAGCTCAAAAGTGGCAAACTTGATGACTTAATTGATTTTGTTAAACCCTGGATTCAACGTTATCAGTTATGGCTGGATGTACGCAGCAAATCTGAACGTGGTTATGCTCTGCTGAATAATAAAACTGATCTTCCGGTCCAGCATCAGACAACCTTAGAGCTCGCAGCTAAAGACGATATTCATCATATCTTGCAAAAAATTATCACCAACTGTCTGACGCACCTGTTTCCCAATGCGACGGCGATTGCGCTAGAAAATTACAATAGTGACCATGTGCACCAGGCCCGCGTCGCTATCCGGCGTTTACGCAGTGCCTTAAAAATCTTCCAGCCCTATCATCAGGATTTGCCAGAGGAATGGCAGGATCAGTTACGCAATATCTTCCAGCAATTAGGCTCTACTCGGGATCGCGATGCTTTAGCTGAAAGTCTGCTTCTTCAGCTAGAAGCTGCGGGTTCACCAGTATTGCAGTTGCCTCCAGCCCAACAGGATCAGGCAGATATTAGCCAATTATTCAGAAAGCCAGCTACGATGGAGCTGATACTGGAGCTACTACAATTTAGTCAGGATCAGAGTGCAAACCAGCAAAAGTCCTCGCATAAAATCCTGTGTAAAGGACTCAGCAAACTGCATCAGAAAGTCTGTGCAGATGCAGAGAATTATCAGGAACTGGATATTGAATCACGCCACCGAACCCGCAAGCGGGTTAAACGCTTGCGTTATAATGTGGAATTTCTGCAAAGCCTGTTTCCGGAAAAGGAAATCAAAAGATATCTGAAAGCGTTAAAGCCCTTACAGGAGACTTTAGGTCATTATAATGACCTGTTTGTCGCAGAAAGCCTGTATAGGCCTTATGCCAAAAAACATTCCAAGGCATGGTTTGTCATCGGCTGGCTCACCGCAGAACAGCAGCATCTGTCGGAACAGGCTGCCGAGCAGTTACAAAAATTTTCTCACACCCAGCCATTCTGGTAAGAGATAAATAGACAAAATTGCTCTAGCGATATTTTCCATATACTTTCCAGGTATTGTTATCAGCTAATGGATCGCTATAACTATCGCTGCGCTGCTTACGCGGCTTATCACGGGCATCAACCAGTTCAAAATGTGGTTCGACACTCAGGACAATGCCATTCACATAGAACCGAGTCCGGGTGTATTCACTTTGACCATGCTGGAACACATAAGTACGCAGATCTACAAATTCACGATGTGCCACAAGTGCCGCTGTCTCATCACTGTCTAGCCAGCGTTGCATGGCCTGAATCTGTTCCGGTTTAAATTGCCCACATTTTTCAATCAGACTGGCAATGCCTCGAAAAGTCTTGGATTCTTTGGCGCGGGTTTTATTAATCCGGATGCGGTCCACATGAAAATAGAATAAAGGCAGATTCAAATGGCTTGGCAAATGAATCGCATCCAGAACTTCATCTTCCATAAAAGGCTGAAACAGGTCTTGTGCCCTTTCAATCAGACCCAGCCATTGCTTGTAATATTCTTCGACCTGCGACTTGGTGCCATAATAAATTGGCAATCCTTCCACATTGGCCAGATTTGCTGGTGGCCAGATATTCTGGCGTAATAAGGCAATATCACTTTTCAGACTCTGTACAGCAATTGCATCTTGCATGAGATTTACATTTTTATTGCTTAGGCTATTTTTAGATTAAGGCAAAGGTTTAGTTTCTGCAAGGCTTTGCCTATAATTAGTGATTAAGATTTTATTATCAGGAAAAATTCATGGTTCAAAAGATTGAAGCAACCGATGTAACCGAAGAAGAAGCGTTAAATGCTGCATTCTTTGAACGTGCTGATGAATTTATTAAACAGGCCAACGAATTTAGCCGTGTAGAAAAAGGCTCTCAGGAAAACCCGGCAGAAAAACGTGGTCAAGTCAGCGCTGCAATGCTGTTTGGTACTGCCCGCTTTAATACCTGGGTCGCTGCCAACAATTTCAAAGATGGCAACGAGATGCGCGACGCTAAAGATCAGGTCATGTCTTATATCTTGCAGCAATTTCAGATGATGCTGGAAGATAACTACGATGAATACTGTGAGCAGTTTGAGAACTATTTACGTTTCCGTCGTAATGAAGAGTTTCATGCCAACAAGCATCCACACGACCACGATCATTAATGAAAGCCCTACGGGGCTTTTTTTAAATCTTTGATTTTTAATTTGACTTTAATACTGGATTCATCCTATAAAAAATGAATAAAAATTAAACGATGACCAAAAATATCATGCAACAACTGCCCTTTCCGATTATAGATCCGCATATTCATCAATGGGACCCTTATACCACACCGCATGCCGCAGCCTCAGCCGTAAAATTATTTGGCAAACATCCCAAACTGCTGAACAAAATGGTGCGACTGATCAAGCCCAAAGCGGTGATCGATACCATTGGTCTGACCGAACATCTGACCGCGCCTTACCTACCTGAAAATTATAAACGTGACATCGGTCATTATCAGGTGGAACAGATTGTTCATATAGAAGCAAGCTGGCATGAGCATAAAGGTACTGGCGTGGTTAATGAAACCAGGTTTATTGCCGGGCTGCCTTTTGCTGAACAGAATATTCAGCTAGGCGGCATTGTGGCTACAGCTGATCTTCGTCAAAAAAACTTTAAACAGCTGCTGCAATTACATCAGGAAGTTTCGCCTAAATTACGTGGTATTCGTAAAATGGCATCGTTCCATGCCGATAAAGGCATTCATGCCTGGACCGATGAACCGCATTTATACTGCAATAAGAAATTTCTGAAAGGATTTGAGGAATTAGCCAAAGCCAATTTAAGTTTTGATGCCTGGGTTTATTCTACCCAAATTTCTGATGTGGCCCATCTGGCCAAAACATTTCCTGAAACGCCGATTGTGCTGGATCACTTGGGCACACCTGCCGGCATCTTTGGGAAAGTCGGTAAAGCAACAGGACAAACAGCACAGCAGCGAGACTATATTTTTCAGACTTGGAAAGAAGACTTGGCTGAACTGGCAAAATGTCCGAATGTGTATAGCAAAATCTCCGGTCTGTTTATGCCTGTACTCGGTCACCGTTTTCATTTAGATCGAAAACTGGCAAAAAAAGATGAACTGATTCAGCTCGCGGCTCCATTGATCCAGCATGCCCTACAATGTTTCGCTAAAGATCGCATCATGTTTGCTTCGAATTTCCCGATGGATCGTGTCAGCACAGATCTGGTCACCATCATTGATGCCTTTAGCGATATTGTGCAGAACTATGACGAACATGCTGTAAAGCCGGTTTTTTATGAAAATGCGAAACGCTTTTATCGTTTATAGAACTCTTATTAATTAAAACTGAATCAACAAATAGATTAAAATTTTAATTTTTAAAATTTTTCATGCTCATAAATACGCGGAAACGTCATCCGTAACTGGTTGAGGTAGGACTACATCATAAGAGGATTGTTTCTACAATAAATTTATTTCGTGAAGGTGGTGGACGAGTTTTGCGGATGACAAATGGTTTTGGCTACTTTTGCCGAAGCAAAAGTAGCCATATAGACATCTAAACATTTATTTAAAATGAAAAGAGACCGTCATAGACTTATAAAAAATTACAGAGTTTATTTCACTTCTTTCCCATACTGATCCGCCATGACTTCGACCAATTGATCCGGTTTAACATATTTTTTGATAACGGCATCGACATCTGCCTTGGTCAGCTTGGCAATCGCCTGATCACGTTTCTCCCGATAGATCAGATTACGATCTTTTTCCAGTTGTGGAATCAGTATGCTGTGAATACGGCGATCATCTTCTAGTGCAGTGACGCGCTGTTTCAAAATCGTGGCTTTCGCCGCTTCAACTTCCTGCTCAGTTACCCCTTTGGCCAGAAGCTCATTCAATACCTTATGCACAGCTTGTGACACCTGTGCTGATCGGCCAGGCGTATAATTTGCCTGAATGCCTAATGCGCCTGAATCAATCCATTCATCATACTGAGCATTGGCACTGAAGCCATAAACCAGCGCATTTTTCTCACGCAGTTCCTGTGCTAAACGTGAAGACAACTGAGAATCACCCAGAATATGTCGGAAGACCAGCATGGCTGGTAAATCTACATGTTCTGCACCGACAGGGAATGTCATGACAGCCCGATAATGACCGAACTCACGCTGTTCAGACAACGCATGGATTTTCTGTGCCGGATAAACTGTATATTGACCACTTAAGCGCTCATAAGGCTGCTTCGCTTTCCAGCTCGCAAAGTTATTTTTGAGGGCTTTGCTCACGGACTTCGGATTAAATTCCCCTGTCACTGCGATCTGGGCATGATGCGTATTAAAGAACTGCTGATACAGCGCTACGACCTGTTCACGAGTAGCAGCCTGAATCTGTTTTTTCGCCAGTTCAGGTTCAAAATGATAACGAAGGTCACCCGGCTGATAAATCTCGGTCGCGCGGGACATGGTCAGGCCTGCCACCATATTGGGCTCAGTATAAGGACGGTCTAACGCAGATAGGCTTTGTCCTTTAATCAGGTCAAACTGACTCTGCTCAAAGGCCGGTTTATTGAGCACATCCAGTACATACTGGAAAAACTCTTCAAACTTCTCTTTTTTGGCACTGATCTGAATGCTCATGCCATTTTCAGAGGAACTGGCCGTGGCTGAACCACCAGACTCAATAATTTTATCGGCAATCTGTTGCAAGCTCTGGGTTTCAGAAGAACGCAGTAGTAAGTAAGCAGTCAGATCCAGAATCTCGCCTTTATTGAACAAACTTTGTGCCGTGCCAAAATTAAGTGCAATAGTGGCATAAACTTTGTCATCCTGAGTCTGGGTCGGGAATAAAGCGTATTTAATACCATTCTTCAGTTTGCCCCGTTGAATCTGCTTGTCCTTAGCCTGTAAATATTGCTTGGACTGCGCCACATACTGCTTTACTTCTGCCTGATAGACACTGACATCTTTCAGCGGTTCTGCTGCTTCAGCCTGCTGGTCCAGAGTTTGAGCCGGCACTTCAGTCTGGGGCAACTCCTGTGCTTTTTTCTGATCTTCTGGTGTCGGCAAGATATTGCCAGAAATACGATATTCTGGCTTAAAGAATGCCTTATACACCTGATTGATCTGATTGACATCCAGCTTTTCTATGGCTTGCAGATCTTTGAAATACTGGCTCCAGTCACCTGAATAAGCCACTACATATTCACTTAAACGCGAACCTAAAGCGGTTGCGCTATTTTTAACATTGTCCGCCTGGTTTCGGGTTAGACTTTTAGCCCGGTTTAATTCGGTTTCATTAAATGGCTGGCTCTGCTCTACCCCCTGAATTAAGCCCTGCTCAACTTGTTTGACTTGATGATTTGGCGCATAGATGGCACCCATAAACACCAGATTAAAATCTTTATCGAGCCAGGTCATGGACTGCACTGTAGTGGTCTTACCAGTCTCGACCAGACTTTGATACAGGTGTCCGCTAGGTTGCAAGGTATATAAGATTGGAGACATGGCCAGCGTGGTTTTAATACTTTCTTCTGACTGGTTCAGATAAATATTAAATTTGGCCAGATCACTACCTTTTTGTACGGTAAATTCACGTTGTTTGATCTGTTCAGGTTTTAGCGCAGGCACTTTTACCGCTTCAGGCACTTTGCGGGACTGAATCGGACTGAAATGGGTATCAATCTGCTTCAGCACTTCTGCCTTATTAAATTTGCCTGAAATAATCATCAAAGCATTATTCGGTGCATACCAATGACGATAAAACTGGTTCAGCTCCTGCATCTTGATCGATTGCAGTTCGTTCAAGTCACCAATCGGTAATCGCCCCAGATACTGATTGCCATAAGCTGATTTAAATACCTGATCCATCAGTACGGAAAATGGCTGATCCAGACGGATTTCACGCTCACGTTTCACGATATCAATTTCAGTCGGCACATACTTTTCTTGCAGGACCAGCTTGTCCATGCGTTCTGCTTCAAGGAAAATCACTTCATTGACCGCAGTCTGCTCAGGACGAATCACATTGGTATATTTGGTTGAGTAATAGTCAGTACTAGCATTGGTCATTAAGGTATATTGATCCAGACGGCGCTGAAACTCATCTCCCTTCACATTTTCCGTGCCTTTAAACGCCAGATGTTCAAGCAGATGCGCCAGGCCCCCTTTGCCCTGAGGATCATTCAGTGAACCGGTCAGATAAACCGTATTCATAAACACTTTATTTTCTTTATCATTGGGCGCAAGAATAATTCTTAAGCCATTTTCCAGTCGATATTCTTCGATATTCTGTTCTGTTTTCACCAATACTGGCTGTGCAAAACTGGCCGCAGTCCAGCCAGATAATAAAATCGCCATGCTTAAACGTTTAAAGCGTATTTGCATTGTTCATCCAAATTTTTAAGTGTGAATTTTTATTTACAGTCACTCTGATCTTAGAGAAAAGTCTCTATTATGAATAGTCTATTTTATGAGATGCCAAATAAAATACCGCGCAATTTCACGGTATTTTATTGAGTATGTTAATTAAATATAAAGTTCGGCCAGCATAAACAGTTTGGCATAACCTGAAATCTCAATGCGGTCTTGCTCTTTTAATGCACAATACAATACACCGCCACGCTGAGAAGCCTGATAAGCCACCAGTTCAGTTTTATTTAATTTCTCCGCCCAGATCGGTGCAATCCCGGTATGAATTGAACCCGTTACCGGATCTTCATTAATCCCGTTACTCGGTGCAAAATAACGTGATATGCAATCATATTGCGTATCACCAGCGGTAATCGCGACATCCAGTAATGGACCCGCTGCTGTAATCGCGGTTCTTTTTCCATTCAGCTGCTTCAGCAATTCAATATTTGGCTGCTCTTCTAATACATCCTGCACTGATTCATATTCAATAATATAACCTTGTGTATTCAGATAAACATTTTTAAAAGGCTTCGTCAGCGCCTGTCTTAAGGCTTCTGGATAATCTGTGATGAGTTCAGGCTGACGGATCGGGAAATTCATCCGGATTTTGCCATCTTCATCCTGGCATACTGTAAAAATGCCCAGATCTTTGACATGAAAATAAATGGTTTTTGCAGAGCTAAAATCCTTGAATAATACAAAGCTGCTGGCCAATGTGGCATGTCCACAGAAATCCACTTCCTTGGTCGGCGTAAACCAGCGAATTTCATAATTTTCTGCATCCAGCACTTTGACAAAAGCGGTCTCAGACAGATTATTTTCCAGGGCAATATTCTGCATCAGGTGATCATCCAGCCAAGCATCCTGCACGATGACTGCAGCAGGATTTCCCTTAAATAGAGACGTCGTAAAAGCATCCACCTGGTACATTTTCATTTTCTTTACTTCTGTATGTAGGTGTTTAGTTTAAAAGCTTTTTTCCAGAAGAGGAATTTTATATGCTGTGGATCAGATGATTTATTTTTCTCCCTTTTCACTCATTAAGGTTCTTTATGAACAATTCACATATTCAAACTGTACCTTTAGAAAAAGCCTATCGCCTGATTACACATGGCCCCACTGTGTTAGTGTCTGCCAATGATGGGCAAGACACTGATGTCATGGCCGCTGCCTGGGCATGTGCACTCGAATTCAGTCCAGCAAAAGTCACCGTAGTACTGGATAAAAGCACCAAGACCCGAAAAATAATAGAAAATTCTGGCTACTTTGCCCTGCAGATTCCCACCCTCAAACAGCTGGAAATGGTCTATAGTCTGGGAACATTGAGTCTGTACAATGCCCCAGACAAACTGGAGCAGTCCGGTGTGCAGTTATTCAAATTCGCAGATCAAGAGATCCCAGTTGTAGAAGGTTGTGCCGCCTGGATTTTATGTGAGCTGATTCCCGAGCCACATAACCAGCAAGCCCATGACCTGTTTATTGGTAAGGTCATTGCCGCTTATGCCGATGATCGGGTGTTCCGTAATGGGCACTGGTACTATCATGAAGTCAGCGAAGAATGGAAAAGTATTCATCATGTCGCCGGTGGCCACTTCTATACCATTGGCGAAGCTGTCACAGTCAAAGATGCAGAATAAATGACTGATCTTTTTAAACAAATCATATAAAAAATTCTTGTAAACAGGCAGCTTTGACCACAGTCAGACTGCCTGAATTTATGCTACTTTATCCATAATATCTGTTTGGTCTGATGTCTTATGATGCCGTTTAAAATCCACTGTATTGATGTCAAAAACTCATTACAAAATTATATCTGGTTACTTGAACATACACCGACGCATCAGGTCGTGGTCATTGATCCCACTGAAGCTGCGTTAGTTCAGAATTACTGCGCCGAACATGGGCTTGAGCTGAGTCAGATCTGGCTCACCCACTGGCATAAAGACCATATCGGGGGCGTTCCGGATTTAATTCAAAAGCAATCATTACCGGTATATGGCCCAAAAGCTGAGCTGGAAAAAATTCCGTTTATTAACCATCCACTTGAACATGACGACCAGTTCAGTTTTCATGGTGTTGAGGTACAGATTATTGCCGTACCGGGACATACCCTAGGCCATATCGTGTATTTCCTGGATGCTATTGATGTGCTGTTTTGTGGCGATACCCTGTTTGCCATGGGCTGTGGGCGGGTATTTGAAGGCACTTATCAGCAGATGTACCACTCTCTGACTCGTCTGGCTGCCTTACCGCCACGTACCCAGGTTTATTGCACGCATGAATATACACTGTCGAATGCACAGTTTGCCAAACATGTTGAACCGGATAATCCAGCAATTCTGGAGCGTTTCGAACAGGTTGAGCGTATGCGCATGCTAGGACAATGCACCTTACCCAGTACGATTGCAGCAGAACTGGAAACCAATCCTTTTTTACGCGCAGACAGTGTCGAAGAGTTTCAACGTTTACGCGTGATAAAAGACTCGTTTTAAACTTATAGCTGCTTAGAGTAGCTAATGCTTCTGAGCATAGTCATCCAGTTCTTGCTGGGTGACCACTCGTACCGCATTCATTTCATCAATCCTGACCAGCAATAATCCACCCAAAGCAGGTTGATAACGGCGCGCACTGCCAAATGGTGTATACGCCACCTTGGACTGTACCGAAAAATCCAGCCAGTCTTCATGACCCAGCATCACAGCTACAGGCTCCTGCCCTTGCTGCTGCATAAGTTCAATTTGCTGTTTGACGTACTGTTCAATATTTAATTCAGTCATCATCAATCTTATTTAAATTATATCCATGACAGTATAAAGCGTTGAGCTTAAAACCATGACCTGAATACTCTGAGACTTTGATGGATTGTATATTTTTAAGCCTTACTCAAACTCTAAAACTTTAAACCACGCTAATTCCTAATTTAAAATGAATAAAAAATAAACAATTACTGATTTAAATATTTGAATATTAATAACTATTAAAAAAATTATTTAGGCTTAAAATTAAAATATTTAGTTACAACATCTTGAAAATAATAAAAAACATAGACTTAGATTAAAAACCCTATATTTCGTCTATATTATCTTGTTCATTAAATCCGCAAATTCAATTAAATTAATTTAAATAAGGGTATTTGCCCTTTAAAACGAAAATTCTCACCCTTATCTATGATTTAACTGATGAAGGAGTTATCTCGTGAAAAAAGTGGTTAAAGCAAAAAACGTTCTCGCATTTAGACTTTGGTTAGAAAAATTGGGGTATTCGGTTCGCACCCTGGCAGACAATCGTGGTTTTAGTTTCAGTTTTAAAAAAGAATATGGTCTGGTGACCTGCGATCTTTCAGGTAATGCATTGGCCATGCAGCTGGGTGAGGAGTTTGAAGATCATCTGAAAGCTTAAATTTAATTAATCAATGCACTCATGATTTACCCTTTTATTTGAGTAAAATTCTCTTATTCCTATAATCAGCCCATTTCGATGGGCTTTTTTTCGTTTATAAAATTTCAGGCAAAAAAAAACAAGGCATCAACCTTGTCTCTTTTGATGGTGGGGACGGAGAGACTCGAACTCTCACACCTCGCGGCGCTGGAACCTAAATCCAGTGCGTCTACCAATTTCGCCACGTCCCCATCAGGGTACCAACTTAGTGTTGGACTTTTTCAAACTTTGGCAGAGGATCAAGGATTCGAACCTTGACGAACGGTTTTGGAGACCGTCATGCTACCATTACACCAATCCTCTACTCGGCCATTTTACTCAATCTCTTGAGTAAATTGGTGGGGACGGAGAGACTCGAACTCTCACACCTCGCGGCGCTGGAACCTAAATCCAGTGCGTCTACCAATTTCGCCACGTCCCCGATGGCTGTGTATATTATAGAGATAGCAGGTCATTGACAAGTGATTTTACAAGCAATCACTGCCTATTCCGCTATAAATTAAACAGTTAATACAATTTTTTTATTTTTTATAAGATTTAACAAGAAAACTCAGCCTTATGAGGTTTCTTTGCTACTGCTTTGAACTTAATCTCTAAGCTTGTCTAGCTCAGTCTCAGCAGATCAGACCTCTAGAACCTCACTTATCTTGATCGAGCATGTTGTTTAAACAATAAATGAATCCAATACAAAAAATAAAAAGCCAAGCCAATAAAAATGTCGCACTAAATTTCAGGCAAAAAAAAACAAGGCATTAACCTTGTTTCTTCATATATGGTGGGGATAGAGAGACTCGAACTCTCACGCCCAGAAGGCGCTGCGACCTGAACACAGTGCGTCTACCAATTCCGCCATATCCCCGTGGCTGTGTATATTATAGCGATCGCATCTGCTTGACAAGCGATTCTATGATCAACTCGGTGTTTTTATATCAAAAATTAATCAGTTAATTCTTTGATGATTAAATACTGGCTTATTTTTAATAAAACCGCTTAATTTCATTTCTCCAATTTAAAAAATCAAGTTATTTGAAAGAGTGCTGAATATTAATTTTAATAGTGTTTAGATCAGCCAATTGATTGGATATTTTAAAGGACTTCCCTCTTCTCACCTTCACTGATACTTAGTTTGAGTATTTAAAATCTACCCATCGAAAGTAAGCGAATAATAAGAATGGAATTAAAAGATGGCTCAACCTTAAATTCCAGGCAAAAAAAAACAAGGCATCAACCTTGTCTCTTTTGATGGTGGGGACGGAGAGACTCGAACTCTCACACCTCGCGGCGCTGGAACCTAAATCCAGTGCGTCTACCAATTTCGCCACGTCCCCATCAGGGTACCAACTTAGTGTTGGACTTTTTTTCAAACTTTGGCAGAGGATCAAGGATTCGAACCTTGACGAACGGTTTTGGAGACCGTCATGCTACCATTACACCAATCCTCTACTCGGCCATTTTACTCAATCTCTTGAGTAAATTGGTGGGGACGGAGAGACTCGAACTCTCACACCTCGCGGCGCTGGAACCTAAATCCAGTGCGTCTACCAATTTCGCCACGTCCCCGATGGCTGTGTATACTATAGGGATCAATTTCACCTGACAAGCTCTTTTTAAGAAAAAACCACTCGTTTGATTAAATAAAAAACAATATACAATTTATTGTATTTTTCTCATGCAATTTCAGTAAGTAAGGCCTGTTTTACGGCCTTGAAATCAGACAATCTATCTCGTGAATGCTTTCGAAGCATGTTTTGTATCGGGCTTTGCAAAGCTTGGAATTGTGTAGGTAGCTCAGGTTTAAAACGCTGACAGTGCAATAAGGCCCAATCCTGATAATCTGTCGCTTCTAGGCGCTGCCCTGTAAGCCATTCATAAAAAATGATACCCAGCGCATAAACTTCACTCTGTAGCGACTTGGCTTGCCCTTGAAATAGTTCAGGTGCCATATAACGTGGTGTAGCGTTCATTGCTTGGTTTAAAGAATTGATTGGCTGAACTTGCTCAAAATCGATCAAACAGACCCATTTCTGATAAATAACAAAATGCTCTCGTTTGAGATCAGCATACAGATACCCGAGTTCTTGTAAGCTTATCAACGGTTCTAATGCTCGTAGCATATGCTGACGAATTTCTTGAATCGAGAACAGCTTAGGACATATATCAAAATGTGCTGGCGCATTAGGTAAGATCAAAGCCTGATTGAAAAATTCATTCCTAATCTGAAATGGCTTTCGAATAATTTGATGCGGAAGCATGAAAGTCCGCCCTTCTTGCTCACCATAAGCTTCATAAAAGTCCAGCTCATGACTTAAGCCAGTTTGGGCATACCGAGAAATAGCCGTTGAATCAAGATTCTGGGTTTTTAACCAAAGTGCTGACGCGGTCTCCGGATTAACTTCTAGATAATAAAGACGGCGACCAAAACCCAGACTTCGGGCTTTGGTCTTAAGCTGGAAATCAAGCTGATGCAGTTTGGCAGGGTTAAGTAACAATATATTCTTGCTTGGTATCTGGTGCATGCTGGTAATTTAGCAGTTCCAGACAATGCTGAATAGTTTTACCTACCCGCTCCTGAGTTTCGATCAGGGAGATTTTTGGCCAGGTCGCCCGCTCACCTTCACGTTGCAGCACCTTGAACAAATGCGGACGAGGATTTTGCAGCATATAGCTGTAATGACGCAGGCTATATTTACCGACGATATTCACATCACCATAATAACGTTGATCCACTACGCCATAACCATGATCCAGCAAACGGCGGATTGGCGGCAAACTGCCCGCATGCTCACGGGCAAAATCCATAATCCCTTTGGTAAATACCACACTCTGACGGCGTACAATGCGTTTCGGCCAGCTTAAAGTTCCTTTACGGAAGCGTGAAATATCATCCTGCATAAAAGGCACAATGTGCGGATTGGCCTGACTGGCAATGGTGTAATTGATATTGTACAGCCGCGCCATTTTCTCCTGCGGGAAATCACTACGGACACTGCCATCTACCCAGCGTGTTGCGCCCATATAAGGCGTATATTGCCCATCATGACGTTTACTGGTGAGACGTACCGGCGGGAACAGAATCGGCACGGCACAAGATGCCAGCACCGCACTCCAGACCAGTACATCTGGAGAGGTATAGGCATTCATGATCCGGGCATCCTGCGCGGCATCATAAGGCGCAACCGCAATATTGATATGCAGACCCGAAGTTTTTAATGCTTCTTCAAAGGTCATATCGCCCAAGTTTTCGATCAGGAATTTTTTCAGGTATTTGACATCCGCCAGACCACCATTACCCTTCATTAATTCACTCATGGTACGGAAATGAAAAGCTTCATGGAAAAAGTTATGGCCTTTTAAAATATCTACATACTGCGCAGGTTTGGAAACGCCCAACATTGCGGTCATAATTGCACCAGCACTGGAACCCGACATCACTCGAGGTAACAAATCCTGTTCCATTAGCGCCTTACATACACCGGTATGAAATAAACCGAGTGTGGCACCGCCCGAGAACATTAAGGCTGGCTGACCATAAGCACGTTGGCAGTGCTCAAAATATTCAATTTTCTCTTCAAGAGTCAGACAGGTACATTGTGCAGAAGCAATATAAGCCAGGCCCAGACTGACTTCTTCTACATAATCCTCAATAATTTTTTTAGTACCGACATAAGTGACGGTAAACAATAAAGGATGGGCGATATTGGCAATATCGTAACTCAGTCCTTCACGCAGGATATACATCAGATCACGAGTACGTTTCTGCTGACGGTAACGTCTTAATTTCCCCAGTCGATGCGCAATCACCTCGGCATCAAAATACGGTGAACTATTATCCAGCTTCCATTCTTGTGCCCCAGATTCTTCATCGATCTTTAAGGCAATATATTTCCATTCTTCGTAAGTTTCAGCCTGTTGCAATTGCTGCTTCAGCTTTTTGATACGATAGGCCTGATGTGGATTGATATCCTGAGTAAAATCTTTAAACAGCATCTGCCCTCTTCCCTATATTGTAATTTTCAGACATCCTGCAGCCATGAACAAAAAACAGGCATCTATTTTCTTTGTACTACAATAACGAAAATTCACCACTTTAAGCAAATTATCACACTTTCCAGACTTTGACTGTGAATTTTACAGTGATAGTATTCTAGCCATAATTGTAAAAGTACTGCTCAAATCATGGCGAAAATTGATTTACCTGACAATATCTTAAATGCTCTTTCCACTGTTCTTCTCCAGCTCCAGCAAAGTCTGCCTGAATTAAAACAAAGTCCTGATTTTTCTGCTTATGCCTATAAATGGCAGGCTGGAGAACTCAAACCCATTCACCAGCTCAAACAGATTGAACTGGCAGATTTAAAAGGTATTGAGCGACAAAAAGAAAAAGTCATTCAGAATACTTTGCAGTTTCTAAAAGGATTACCCGCCAATGATGTCTTACTGACTGGCTCTCGCGGTACAGGCAAATCTTCGATTGTGCGTGCCTTGTTGACTGAATATGCAGATCAGGGCTTACGTCTGATCGAAATTGAACGCGATGATTTGTCAGATCTTCCACAAATTCAGCAACTGATCGCCGGTCGTCCGGAAAAGTTTATTGTCTATTGTGATGACTTGGCCTTCAATGCGGAAGATGAAAACTATCGCAGTCTGAAAAGTGTGCTAGATGGTTCATTACAGTCCGGTTCAAGTAATTTTGTGATCTATGCGACCAGTAACCGTCGTCATCTATTGCCGGAATTTATGCATGAAAATACCCCGGTAACCAAAGTGGATGTACCCCAATATACCGAGTTGCATCCACAAGAAGCCATTGAAGAAAAAATTTCCCTGTCGGATCGTTTTGGTTTATGGCTGTCGTTTTACCCAATGGATCAAAACCTGTATCTGGAAATTGTCGAGCATTATCTGAAAAAGGCAGATATGCAAATGACAGCTGAAGCCCGTGCTGAAGCATTACGCTGGTGCCAGGCACGAGGACAACGCTCAGGTCGTGCAGCCTATCAGTTCTCTAAACACTGGATTGGTTCGCAGCAGTTGAATTCTCTGTAAATTCTTCCCCAAATAAAAAAGCTCCTTGATGGAGCTTTTTTTATAAGGTTAGTTCTTATTTTTTATTGTCAATAATCGTTGACCACAGCAGGTCATCCAGCTCACTGCCATTGAAATAGACAGTCGCTTTTAAGGATTCAGGCTGATTCTGTTTGACCTCAATCACCTGATCATAACTGTCAGTAATTTCAAGCACACCCTCTTTCGGCAGATGCTTATAATTATTTAACACCGTTTCGTCCATCTTGAATGGTGTAGTCGTATTAAAATCAAAACTATAACGATAATCCGCCAGATTGGGTTGACCAATAATGCTGCCGCTGCTGGTTAAGGTACGGATACCATTACTGCCACTACCATAGTCATCTACAAGGCTATAGTTATAATTACGTACCAGTAAGTATTCCTTGCTCAGCTCATCATACTCAGCGCCAGATTTACCCGCATTCTTGTCTTCCGCTACACGCTGAAATTCCAGACGGTCAATTTTATAGCTTTCCAATGCACCTAGATTGTTTTTGCTTTTGGTATGAACAATCGTACCTGAAATCAGATAGTCATCTTTTAGATTAAAATTAACATTGGAACCATAACGTACATTGCTAAAGGTCAAGGTCGTAGTATCACCATTGACTGTCTGGGTAATGGTTGAATCTTTGCGATAGGTTTTATCCAGAACAATACAGTTATTTTTATCTGTTTTTAATTTAAAGGTTTTCACCGCACCATTGGTATTCACCTCCGAACAGATCAGATTTGGATACTTGATGCTATTCACACCCAGATTATAAATCTTGATAATACGGCCCGTGCGTCCATAAGGATAATCTGCAAACACCTCACCAATCATATGACCTAACGCAACGTTATAGTCCGTATCATTGCTGGTGCTATTGTTAATTTTATCGCGGATTTTCTCGATGATATCGCGATCCTCAAAAGGAATAAATTCTTCTGAAAGTTCAGGAGAAATACTCTCCTCTGGAACATTTGGTGGTGTAGTCACTGTAGGATTGTCTGAGCTACCTCCACCACCACCACATGCGGTAAGCAAGCTTGAAACCAAAACCAGCCCAAAGAATGACATCTGCTTTTTCATAAAATTTTATTCCCTAGAATTTCTTTGCATTTTTATTCAATGAGAATGAAAGATGGGCGTATTAAAATCACACAATACAAACCCAATAACTGTCGATGATATTTTTTCTGGACAGTATTTCTTACACTCTGATCGTGCTTTATCTTTTAAATGGTTGGGCTTAAAGAAGAATTTAGGTTGCTTCTAGACAATTAAACTTTGAATAAAACCTAAAAAAATAAGAATAAAAGGAAATTAATTACTTCTATTTATTGTGGGAAAAACTTGGCAGCTCATGGCTGAATATTCTCAGACACCTCCTTAAAAATATTAAAAATCAAAAACATTTAAACAGACTTTTTCCAGCGCTTGTACTCAAACATATTTTTGTCTGCTTGCCACTGAGCCTCAACTAAGCCAGTCGTTGGATGACGCATCGCCATACCAAATGCAGCTTCAATTTTTGCTTCTGCAAAGGCTTCAATTAAGCGATCGAGCAAACGCTCAGCTCCCGCTTTATCATTTTCTATGCTCAGGATTACGAATTCATCACCACCAATACGCGCCACAATATCATTGCTACGTACATTTTCCTGAAGGATTTGTGCAGTATGTTGAATTAATTGATCGCCTTCCTTGTGTCCCAGACTATCATTCACTTTTTTCAGGTCATTCAAGTCTATAAATAAGATCGCAGCAGGATGACCGTACTGTTTGCAACGTTCTTCTTCTGCCTGTAGCAGTTTCTCCCAGGCACGACGGTTATATAACCCAGTCAATTCATCTTTACTGGCTTTTTGCTGTAGCAGTTCTTGCTGACGGATTTGCTCGTTCTGACGCAACTCAGCTTGTAAGATTGAGCTCAAAAGCTTGCTAAATAACTCGACCATCGCCAGATCCTGAATGATGGCATCTGACTTGGCTTCAGGATCAACTGCACATAATGTTCCAAATAGACTGCCATCTTCTTTAAAGAGTGGTTGACCAATATAAGATTTGATGCAGAAATGCTGGTTAATGGGCGCAGTCGCATATAAAGGAATTTCTTCAGAGCGAGGCGCGATTCTTGGTCCTTTGCCTGTGACCATATGACAGCAGAAAGAATTGGCCCATTCAAATACCTGACCTGGCTGAACAGCATAGCCATGATCTTCGCTTTGCAGCACAATCCAGTCATTGTCTTCTACCCGGGTGATCATCCATAAATTAAAGCCAAAATGCTGATGCAGATATTTTAAAACTGCCTGTCCCGCATCCTGAAAACCTTTAAAACTGATATTATCCATCCGAAATAGTCTCTGCATCATTCCGCATATAATAGAGTGGGATTTCTATATTATTAAACTATTTTACGGTATCAATAAGAAAATACTTACTGTGGTAGAGTTAAAATAATTAATTTATTAATATTATTTGTTGAATATTTCTACTCCACAAAAGCAATCTAATAAAAAAAGAGGCTTAAGGCCACTGCTGTCCCATAGTTTGCTTTAAATAAAAAAACCTGAGTCCTAACAGTTAAAATATGAGTGCAAACAAACACTTTAACGACCAGGATTCAGGTTTTGTCACATCAGAATACCGTATTTCATGA
>NZ_VPDK01000042.1:0-25915 GCF_013417725.1 Acinetobacter sp. YH12233 | reverse complement strand
TGATCCCTTCCCGAACTCAGAAGTGAAACCTCTTAGCGCTGATGGTAGTGTGGGGTCTCCCATGTGAGAGTAAGTCATCGCCAGCTCATTATTCCAAAAGCCCTCTGCTCACGCAGGGGGCTTTTTTTATGCGTGGGGTTTAAGAAAATTAATTATTCGATGGTTATTTAAACTGAATCATCACATAAAAGGCGAATTGAGAGGCGTATACTGAGCAGGTTCATGGAGCGGATATGTCCTCAAATTCATCTTCAAGCCATATCGCATATGGTTCATCTGCTTTTAAAGCTATTTTATTCTCCTTATTTCTGGCGGGTTTCGCGATTTTTTCATCGCTGTATTGTGTCCAACCGATGATGCCGATTCTGGCGGATTATTTTCATATCTCTCCAACACAATGCAGTTTTCCACTTTCCTTCTCTACCATTGCCTTGGCTATTGGCTTGATCTTTACTGGTCTGATTTCAGACCATTTTGGCCGTAAGCCGATAATGGTCTGGTCGTTATTTTCAGTTTCAGTCTTACTGTTACTCAGTGCTTTACTGCCAATCTGGTCGATATTTCTAGCCACACGAGTACTGATTGGTTTAACGGTCAGTGGTGTGGCAGCCGTGGCGATGACTTATATTGGAGAGGAAGTGGTAGAGCAGGATGTGGGCTTTGCCATGGGGCTGTATATTTCCGGAACTGCGATTGGGGGCATGAGCGGACGGTTGATCGCAGGGACATTGGTCGATTTTATTTCTTGGCAATCTGCGACTCTGATCATTGGGTTACTGAACCTATGTATCGCTATAACCTTCTATTTTCTATTACCTAAGTCCAGACACTTTCAGGCTTATCCAATTCAATTCAGCCGTTTTATCAGAGCATTTCAACAGAATCTGAGTGATCCTAAATTAAGAATTCTGTTTTTACAGGGCTTTATCCTGATGGGGGGATTTGTCTCGGTATTTAACTATCTGAGTTATCGTTTGATTCAAGCGCCATTTGAATTGTCTCATGTCTGGATTGGTCTGATTTCGATTACTTATCTGGCCGGAATTTATAGCTCGCCACGAGCCGCAGCTTGGAGCAGGAAGTTTGGACGTTATAGGGTACTTGCCGCCATGCTTTGTACCATGCTGTTTGGCTTAGCCTTAATGTTGATTAATAACTTGGCTTTAGTCTTTATTGGTTTGCTGATTTTTACCTTTTCCTTTTTTGCGGCTCATTCAACTGCTAGTAGCTGGGTATCGGTGCAATCCTTACAGTATCGTGCGGTAGGTTCGTCCCTTTATTTGTTCTGTTACTACCTGGGTTCAAGCTTACTTGGAAGTTCGAGTGGACTGGTCTGGGAAAATTCCGGATGGTTAGGACTAAGTGTATTTATCGCTATTATTTTAGGATTAGGCTTGCTGATGGCACAGCGTTTAAAACCTATAAATGATTCTTCAAAATCAGGATGAGTATATATTCCTAATAAAGGTCTTAAAGCTGTTTTTGTATAAATTATAATCAAGCAACCTAAGCCGAATTCATGCTAAAATACTCGGCTTTCATCTTTGATCACTTTTCTGATCTTCCATCTGCCAGCCGAGAATTGCTAGCCATGTCTACTGCTTATACCGCTCAGACTGCGCCTAAAGCGTTGTTTGATTACGACAAATATTGGGCGTCATGTTTTGAACCCGCGCCTTTTTTGCCGATGTCACGCGAGGAAATGGACCAACTCGGTTGGGACAGTTGTGACTTTATTTTTGTCTGCGGTGATGCCTATATTGACCACCCGTCATTTGTGACCGGGATCATTGGACGTGTGCTCGAAGCACAAGGTTTCCGCGTGGGGATTATTGCCCAGCCGGACTGGACTAATGTAGAAGCCTTCCGTGTACTCGGTAAGCCGAATATTGCCTGGGGCGTTTCTGCCGGTAATATGGACTCGATGATTAACCGTTATACGGCGGATCGTAAGATTCGTTCAGATGATGCTTATTCTCCAGATAACCAGCCGAATAAACGTCCAGACCGCGCAGCAACCGTCTATTGCCAACGTTGTCGTGAAGCTTTCCCGGATGTGCCGGTATTACTCGGTGGTATTGAAGGTTCATTACGTCGTATCGCACATTATGACTACTGGTCAGATAAAGTCCGTCGTTCGATCTTAATGGATTCTAAAGCGGACTTGTTGATGTACGGTAATGGCGAACGCTCGATCATTGAAATCATGCATCGCCTGGCTAAGGGTGAAAAGATTCATCAGATTACTGATGTTCGTGGTACCGCATTCATTATCAATAAACATAACCGTGCTGCGAAAGCCCAGTTTGTGGAAATCGCATCCAATGATGTCGATACCATTGGCCGTGTCGATCCGATCATCAACCCCTATGTGATGAGCGAAGATATTGATGGTTGTGAAATTGAAAAAGATAAAGGCAACAGCTTAAGCCAATACCAGAATTTCCAGAAAGAAGTGGTAGCCAACCCAATCGTGCGTGAAGGGGACAATTTAGATCCAGATACGCAAATTGTGCAGCTACAACCAGCTTCTAAAGCAATTAAACATAAATTACCACCACGTGAACTGGCAGTGATTCGTTTGCCTTCTTTTGAAAAAGTGGCAAATGACCCTGTGCTGTATGCACATGCGAACCGTATTCTGCATCTGGAAACCAATCCAGGGAACGCGCGTGCCTTGGTACAAAAACATGGTGAACGTGATGTGTGGATCAATCCGCCACCGATTCCATTAACTACCGAAGAAATGGATTATGTGTTCGACCTGCCTTATGCACGTCTGCCGCATCCATCCTATGGTAATGCACGCTTTCCGGCCTTTGACATGATCAAGTTCTCGGTGAACATTATGCGTGGCTGTTTCGGTGGCTGTACTTTCTGTTCGATCACCGAGCATGAAGGTCGTATTATTCAGAACCGTTCTGAAGAATCAATCCTGCGTGAAGTAGAAAAAATTCGTGATACCGCACCAGGCTTTACCGGTATTATCTCCGACTTGGGTGGTCCAACGGCCAACATGTACCGCCTGGCATGTAAAGATCCTGAAATTGAGAAAAACTGTCGTAAACCTTCATGTGTGTTCCCGGGCGTATGTCAAAACCTGCATACCGACCATGCACCGTTGACCCAATTGTATCGTAAAGCACGTGCTTTACCGGGTATTAAAAAGATTCTGATTGGATCAGGTCTGCGTTATGACCTTGCTGTATTGAATCCGGAATATGTCAGAGAGCTGGTCACCCATCACGTGGGTGGTTATCTGAAGATCGCGCCAGAGCATACCGAAAAAGGTCCATTATCCAAGATGATGAAACCGGGGATCGGGACGTATGACCGCTTCAAGCAGATGTTTGACCGTTTCAGTAAAGAAGCCGGTAAGGAACAGTATCTGATTCCTTATTTCATCGCGGCGCATCCGGGTACCACCGATTACGACATGATGAATTTGGCTATCTGGTTGAAAAAGAATGGCTTCCGTGCCGATCAGGTACAAACCTTCTATCCATCACCAATGGCCACTGCAACCACCATGTACTACACCGGTAAAAACCCGCTGGCGAAAGTCGCGCGTTATACTGAAGATGTGGACATCGTGAAAGGTGAGAAACGTCGTCGTCTGCATAAAGCCTTCTTGCGTTATCATGATCCAAACAACTGGCCTTTATTGCGTGAAGCTTTAAAGGAAATGGGGCGTCAGGATCTGATTGGTAACTCGAAACAGCATCTGATTCCAACCTATCAACCTGCTGGTACAGATGGGCAATACCAGTCTGCACGTAAGAAGAATTCGACTGTAGCGGGTGATTCACAGAAACGTACTGCTAACCCAGGTAATCGTGGTCAGGCTCAAAATAACCGTCCGAAAAAAGGCCAGATTCTGACCCAGCATACTGGTCTGCCACCGCGTGAAACCGGTGATGCGAAAAAGCCATTCGGCGGCCCTAAACCTAAAGCAAAATCAAAGCCAAAATCACGTGCTTGATTAAGCTGATAAAAAAGACACTTCGGGTGTCTTTTTTATGTTCAGACTTTATTGATGCGGCTTTCAGGTTCTCAATTAAAATGTAAAATATTTTATTTTTAGTCGATTTAAATTTTTGAAAAATGATATAAAAATAACACTTTGTCGGAATTGTCTTACAGTTCAACCGATTTATATTGCGATCTATCAGGAGACTATTTTACAGTCGCATATAAGGATTTAACCCTAATTTCTATTGAAATAGCAAAAAGCGGTTTTTAAGTAACTGGCAATCAAGTTTTGCTAAGAATTGTATTGGTCTCTACACAGAATGGTAGCAGGGCAATTTTAAAAATAGTATGGGTTTATACTGGATAACAATAAAACAAGAATGATTATAAGAATGCAAGGATTGAGTCATGACCACCTATATGATTATAGGGAGTTTCTTGGTGTTCTGTGTCGTGCTCATGGCATGGAAGCAGCTAAGGAATAGCCCAAAACCGCAAGACAGCGCCTTAAAACAGCGCGCTATTTTTAATCCAAATGAACAACTGACGTTTACACGCCTGAAAGAAGTATTGCCTGATTATATTGTACTGGCCCATGTTTCTTATGACGCACTACTTACCACTAAATTTGGCCGTACCCGGCACAAGTATCGTGATCTGATTGCAGATTTTGTGATTCTGGATCAGCAATACCAGATTGTTGCCATTGTAGCTGTCGATGATCCGGTGATTTTAAAACGTCCACAGCAGGCACAATTTCAGGATGCTTTGTTGACTATGGCCGGTTATCGGGTCATTCGCTATGAAGATGTACCAGAATACTATCAGTTACGAGGAGATTTCCTGCGTGAGCAGGAGCATTCCAGTAAAGACCAGAGATTTACCGCTGTGAATGATCTCAAAAAATATCATCTCTATTCAGATCTGGAACGACGTAAAGTCAAAGCATTAAACTGATAGAATCTAAACGAAAAAAAGTATACTAAGTGCATACTTTTTTCTATTTTAGATGAGTAGAAATTAGGCCTGAATAGAAGCCTATTCAGGTTTGACGGCTACGACAGTCAGTTCCACTAACACGCGTGGATCATACAGTTTAGCTTCGACACAGGTGCGGGGCAGAGCTTGAATATCCGCTACCCAGGCATCCCAGACTTCATTAAACGCAGCATAATCTTTTTCAATATCTTTGAGATAAATCGTCACAGACATGATCTGGCTTTTATCGGTACCGGCATCCGCCAGGAACTGGTCGATAATATCCAGTGTCTGCTGGGTTTGACCTTTGATATCTAGATCCAGGTCTGTCGCCAACTGACCGGCGAGATGAACCAGATTGCCGGCAATGGCGATCTCAGAAAAGCGTTGTGAAACATGCAAACGTTGAACAGACATCAGCTTAATCCTTGGTTTTTGGCATCAAGGCTGCGACTAATGCAGTCAATAGGCAGCCTATCGCAAGATAGATGGCTACATAATGCCATGAACCATCACCCCAAATCACTAAGGAGGCTGCAATCATTGGGGTAAAACCACCACCAATAATACTGGCGACCTGATAACCGACTCCGGCACCGCTATAGCGATATTCCGTACCAAATAGCGAGGTAAAAATCGGTTGATGCACGCTGACCACCATGTCATGCGCGACATTGGCCAGTAGAATGGCGCCAACAATAATCATCCAGGTATTTTGTGCATCCAGTGCCATAAAAAACGGAAAGGCAGACAGTGCACCGATCAGACCACCCCAGACGCACATGGTTTTATGCTGGATTTTATCCGATAGCCAGGCAAAGAAAGGAATACTGAAACAGCTGATCGCACCGACCATCAGGGTGATATTCAGGAAGAACTGTTTGTCCATGCCCAGATTATTGGTGGAATAGTTTAGGGCAAAGTTGGTGACCAGATACATGGTCAGCAGTTCGGTCAAACGTAAGGCAATAATATAAAAGAAAGCTTTAGGATGTTTGCTGATGGCCTGCAAGATTGGCAGTTTTTCTGGATGATGATCTGCCTTAATCACTTTCTCTACGAATTCTTGAGATTCATCCTGATCACGGCGAATCCACATCGCAATCCCGATCAGCACGATACTGGCAATAAACGGAATGCGCCAAGCCCATTCAGCAAAAGCCTCTTCACCCAGTGTGGCAATAATAACGGATACCGCACCCGTTGCCAGTACCAGACCTACGCCATAGCCGACCTGAACACCACTGCTATAAAAGGCTTTTTTGCCTTTAGGGGCATTTTCCACCGCCATCAGGGCAGCACCACCCCATTCACCACCGACTGCAAAGCCTTGAATGGCACGCAGGGTCACCAGTAAAACCGGTGCCCACCAGCCAATGGCTTCGAAATTAGGTAAAAAACCAATCCCGACGGTGGAAATCCCCATCAGGACCACAGTCAGAACCAGCATTTTCTTGCGGCCGAGCTTGTCGCCGAAATGACCAAATACCACACCGCCTAGAGGACGAAACAGGAAGCCTACCCCAAAGGTGGCTAAAGCCGCCAAGGTACCCATATTGGCACCAATGCTTGGGAAAAACTGGTCTTTAAAAATTAAGGCCGCAACAATGCCGTAAAGGAGAAAATCATACCAATCGACAACAGCACCAACAAAACTGGATAACGCCGCTTTACGCGCGCGTCGTTCTTGAATAACAGAAGAATTTACAGAGGACATGCAGGGAGGGATTCCATGAGATACATCAGAGTTGCCCTGTAATATTCGGATTTGATCGTCACGTCAATCACAGGACAGTATGCTGAAAGTAAAGGTGATTTTCAGCATCTCAGCACATACATGGATAATGCATTGCGCAGATAGAGTACTCCAAAAATTCAAAATGTAAAAACAAAGTTGCCGTATTTTTAAACTAACGTCTAATACTTGTACAAAATAGGCCTAAAGCAGCAGCAATTGCGTTTCTGTTTCACGTGCAGCGAGCTGATAGACGCCAAGCCCAATCAGCCGAAACTGCAGTTGAGGAGTAATATGCATCTCTTGAAGCAATAAGTGTAAAGCCTGCTCCAGTTCTTGCGGGCTACGCAGCAGCTGGCTGAAGCTTTTACTATGCTGCATGGTCTGAAAATTTTTCATTCTCAGTTTTACAGTAACCCCGCGGGCAGAGAGCTGTTTTTTTTCCAGACTCTGCCAGAGCTGGGCAATTAATGGCTGCCAGTAAGGCTGGCATTGCGGTAAATACAGATCATCATCGAAAGTCGTTTCCTTGGAAATCTGCTGGCGTTCCCGTTCAGCTTCGACTGGCCGATCATCAATGCCTTGAGCATAGAGAAACAGGCGCCGTCCATATTTGCCAAAATGCTGAATCAGGATCGCTTCTTCAATCTGCTGTAAATCTCCCAAGGTTTCCAGATTCAAACTTTTTAATTTTTCTTGGGTAACTTTGCCTACACCGGGAATTTTCTTCAGTGGAAGATCCTGAATAAAACGCTGCACCTGTGAAGGTTTGATGACACAGATTCCATTCGGCTTATGCCAGTCAGAGGCGATTTTAGCGAGAAATTTATTCGGCGCCACGCCAGCAGAAGCGGTTAGTCCAGTAGTTTGAAAAATATCTTCACGAATGCGCATTGCCACTTCAGTGGCACTTGGAATCTGCTGCAAATTTTCGGTGACATCCAGATAAGCTTCATCCAGAGACAACGGTTCGATGACCTTGGTATAAGTTTGAAATATTTGATGAATCTGACCAGAGACCTGACGGTATTTGGCAAAATCTGGTTCAATCACGATGACCTGAGGGCAGAGCTTACGTGCTTGAGTCATCGGCATGGCAGAACGCAGTCCGAACTCGCGGGCCGGATAGGAGGCAGCCGCGACCACTGCCCGCGGATGATACGAGGCAATCACCACAGGCAGAGCGTTCAGCTCCGGACGTTCACGCAGCTCGACCGAGGCGTAGAAGGCATCCATATCGATATGAATAATTTTGCGCATATCCAGTATCTTAAGTGGCTTTAGCTGGATTGGGAAGAGACCGGATTGACAAGTAAACAGGCTAAAGCATTATTCAAGACGAAGCATATCCTGCCTAAATAATTCAATATCCATTTCATGGTTGAATCAGGGAGAAATTAGGTTTATTTCTTGGCCGGAGGCTGGGACTGATCTGGGGTGGGAATACTGTTCTGCTGTAAAAATTTGATCCAGTCCTGCTCTGAGCCATAAAACACGTTGAGATCCACAGTACGGGCAATGCCAGGAATTTCACCTTGACTGGTATGTTGCCAGAAGGTCCATTTAGGCTGACCCTTTAAATCTGGTAAACCTTGGTACTCACGTACCCAGAGCGGTACGTCAGTAAACTCTCCCGCCAGCACAATGTTATAAAAAGATTTCGACACATAGAAGATCGGCTGCTTGCCATAATGGTGTTTTAAGGCATCATGCATGACCCGAATTTCCTTGAGCAGCTGCTCTTTGGAGTAGTGATTAATACACTTGCTGTCATATTCCAGATCCATGACAGGAGGCAGGGCATCCATTTTACGCGGAACAGACTCTATAAAATTCTGAGCCTGAATGCTGCCATCACGGCAAAGTCGGTAAAAATGATAAGCACCGACCAGAAAGCCCTGTTCGCGGGCCTGCAGCCAGTATTCCTGAAACTTGGTATCTTTAAAATCGCCGCCTTCTGTGGATTTTAAATAGACAAATTTATATTTCTGTTTCGGGATTTTCTTCCAGTCTATTTCTTTCTGATGATGGGAAACATCGAAACCATGAATCGGATAATCTGCTGCATGCGCTGACGGCTGTTTGAAAACCAGCAGATAAAGCACAGACGTCACCACAAGTGTAATCAGCAGCCCGACTGCAATTACTGAGTATTTTTTCCAGTTGCTAGAGGTGGGAGCTGTTTTCATTTGCACGGTGGCCTGATTTACGGATATTCATATCGAGTATATATTCTGCCCTAGACTGGCGTATTTTTGGGAATATGCCAGAAAATATAGGCAGCAATAATATTAATACAGCCCAGACAGAGCAGCGAAACATGGAAGGCATTGTCCAGCTGTTCAGGGCCGAAGTAGGCACTAAACATATTCACCAGCGTACCCGCCAGTGCCACCCCGATACTCATTGACAGCATCATAATCATCGACAGGAAACTGTTGCCACTGCTGGCGTCCTGCTGGCTTAAATCTTTTAAAGTTAACGTATTCATTGAGACAAATTGCAGGGAATTCAGAATCCCGAACACAAAGAAATGAATGGCTCTTAGCCAGATTGGGGTTTCCGCCGTAGTCAAGGCAAAACTGGCAATACATAGACCGACCAGCAAGGTGTTGATCAACAAGACTCTACGATAACCGAAACGTTGAATGATTTTGCGGATAATCGGTTTAGATGCTAAAGAACCGAGTACGGTTGGAATCATCAGTAAACCGGTAATAAAAGGTTCAAAACCAAAAGCGACCTGCAACATTAAAGGCAATAAAAACGGAATCGAGTTACCGCCGAGCCGGGCAAAGAAATTACCCAGAATACCAATCGAATAAATCTTATTTTTAAATAATTTACTGCGAAAAAGCGCATTCAGATGAGTATGTGAGTGATAGGCATAGATGAGTGAGGCAATCAGACCACTTCCGACCAGACTTAAGCTCCACCAGAGTGGATATTGTGGATTGGCAAAGTTTTCAATCCCTAGACACAAGCCGATCATTGCGATGACCAGTAGAATAAAACCGCCAAAATCAAAACGCTGTACCGTCGGTTCAGTGATATTCGGCATAGCTTTAAAGGTAATCAATGCACCCAGCAGACCAATCGGCAGATTGATCAGGAAAATCCAGTGCCAGGACAGGTATTCCACCATCCAGCCACCTAAGGTTGGACCGATTAAAGGACCCATTAGTCCGGCCAGACTCATCAGACTCATAGCGGATAGAAACTGGGTACGAGGAATAATTTTCAGCATGGCCAGTCGTCCGACTGGAAGCAGCAAAGCACCGCCAATGCCCTGAAATACCCGATAAACCAGTAGTTCATTCAGATTCTCAGACCAGGCACAGCCGAGTGAGGCCAGAGCAAAAATAATGATCGCTGCAAAATAGATATTCCGAACCCCAAAGCGATCTGCCAGCCAGCCACTTAAGGGAATGCAGGCTGCCACAGAAAGCACATAGGCCACCACCACACTATGCATCCGTAACGGATCTTCCTGCAGGTTACTGGCAATCGCAGGCAAGGCGGTATTGATAATCGTGGTATCCAGGCCTTGCATGAAAAAGCCAATCGATACCAGCAAGACCAGCAGTCTGAATTCAGGTTGTAGGGATTGATGCGTAGGAGTGACATTCATGGATTTAAAAAATCATCTATTTTGAATAGTTTAAAGAAATCTATGCAGCAGTGTGACTGAAATAAAAACGATTGTGAATAGGAGTCGTGTAGACAAAATGCTAATGAATTCACAGCCTGATTTCAGTTATTGAAGAGGAAAGGGTAAAAGATATATTTCTATACTGCGAACCTCTCAAATTGATACAGATTCATAAATACGTCATTTTTGGAACACTTCAAGCTTCTTTTTAAGGAGCAGGCTACAAAAAAATATGACGGAAATGTCATGAAAATGAAATAAAACCGTCATAATCTGGGGCAAACTTCCAGAACTGCTGTACTGGGAACTGTCTAGTAAAAGGTTTTGTACTTATGACCATCGAGATTCTGATGGTAGTTGGCTTCTGTCTGGCCGCCTATTCCATCGTGGGGAATGATGTTCCGCAAACATTAGGAACATTTATTTCATCGAACTCACATCGCCCATGGTGGGTACTCTGGATTTACATCAGTACTATTCTGGTTGTGGTGTTAATTTATGGCTGGTTTGCTTCTGGGGTAGGGGATGCCTCTTATGGACGTCTGGAAACCATTCCTTTCCCTGAAGATGGGGTCACCTGGCTATATGTGGTACCGCCTCTTTTACTGATCATTTTGACCAAATATGGCATTCCGGTCAGTACTACTTTCTTGGTGCTCACGATTTTCTCCCCGAGCAGTCTGGGTTCCATGCTGACCAAGTCAATGATGGGTTACGCCGTCGCTTTCTTTGTGGCGATTGTGATCTATCGTCTGGTCATGAAAAAACTCGCGGTCTATTTCAGTGAAACCCGTGATCAGCAACATTCTCCGATGTGGATGGCCTTGCAATGGCTATCTACGGCATTTCTGTGGAGCCAGTGGCTGATCCAGGATCTGGCCAATATCTTTGTTTATGTGCCACGTCAGGTGCCGTTTGAGTTCCTGATCTTTGCCATTTCTGTATTTGTGATACTACTGGGCATGATTCTTTACCAGCGTGGTGGAGCTATCCAGAATATTGTCGATACCAAGACCGGGGTGACCGATGTCCGTTCTGCCACGATTATCGACTTTATTTATGCGCTGATTCTGCTGGTGTTCAAAGAGTGGAGTAACATCCCGATGAGTACCACTTGGGTATTCCTGGGGTTACTGGCTGGTCGTGAATTTGCCATTTCGATGCTGGTGACCGAAGTCAATAAACACCGTACTTCACGGAATGTCAGCAAAGACGCGATGAAACTGATGTTTGGCCTAGCCATTAGTGTGTTCCTGGCGACGACTTTGCCTTGGTTCTATCACACGATTTCCGGTTAATATCTTTGTATATAAATGAAAAAAGCGAGCATCAAGCTCGCTTTTTTTCATGGCTTTAAATCATTGCTATTTAAAGCAGACAAGAAAATTTAAACGACGAAACGTTGCGGAGCATCCAGATTCAGCAAGGTGGTATAAATCTGATCTGCATGTTCACAGATAATCAGTTTAGCCCGATGTTGGGGCGGCAAGAAGCCTTCCTGCACCGCAAGATCAAGCTGGGCAATCAGGGGATTATAAAAGCCATTGACGTTATACAGCATCATCGGTTTTTGATGCTGGTTCAGCTGACCCCAAGTCGCAATTTCCAGAATTTCTTCAAAGGTTCCCAATCCACCCGGCAAGGCGACAAAGGCACAGGCACGATCTGCCATCATGGCCTTACGCTGATGCATGCTGGTGACGATATGCAGTTCTGTGAGTTGAGGATGGGCAATCTCATAATCCAGCATAAATTCCGGAATCACGCCCACCGCTTCACCACCATGCTGAATCATGGTGTCTGCCACCTGGCCCATCAGACCAATACTGGCGCCGCCATAGACCAGACCAAAACCATGTTCGGCCAGACCTTGTGACAGTTGAATCGCTTTTTCCAGATAAATCGGTTTGTTGCCGGCACGAGAGCCACAATATAAAGCTACTAGCGGGCGTGTTGTTTTTGGGGAGTTATCATTAAAATAATCGGTCATTTCCATTACACTTTGCATTTATTTTTTTCACCTTATCATTTTTTTATCTACTTACTATAACTTAGTTAACAAATATGACAATTCCATGAGCAGACCTCATTTTAGGACAAAATCTTTCATTCAAATTCATCCATAATCCCGGATGAAAACAGGTGAATTTCATGCTGTTCTTGATATACTGAAAGTCTGTCTTACTACAATAGAACTCACATGGGTAGTCGAAGTTGGCGCTTTAATTCAGTAAAACGTCACATTATCAAGTCTTTAATTCAAGTCGGGTATCAACCTGTATCTCATCATGCAAATACTTGCCTTTCTCCTCGGTTAGAGGAGCAGATGCAATGATTTTTGAATGGATGTCAGATCCCTCTGCCTGGATTGGCTTACTCACACTGATTGTTCTTGAAATTGTACTCGGGATCGATAACCTGGTCTTTATTGCAATTCTGGCGGAAAAGCTTCCACCCGAACAGCGTAATGCAGCGCGTATTACCGGTCTGGGCTTGGCGCTGTTAATGCGACTGGTGTTGCTGGCATCGATTGCCTGGGTCGTAACGCTTACTGAACCGCTATTCCATATCTTTGAGCATCCATTTTCAGGACGCGACCTGATCTTATTATTCGGTGGTGTATTCCTGCTGTTTAAAGGCACTATGGAGCTGCATGAGCGTCTGGAAGCCAAACCTGTGACCAAGGAAGAAAATCCGGTTCAGGCGGTGTTCTGGATGGTGATTGTGCAGATCGTGGTACTGGAC
Source organism: Acinetobacter sp. YH12233 (assembly GCF_013417725.1). Taxonomy (NCBI): domain Bacteria; kingdom Pseudomonadati; phylum Pseudomonadota; class Gammaproteobacteria; order Moraxellales; family Moraxellaceae; genus Acinetobacter; species Acinetobacter sp. YH12233. Next base: position 12,833 of record NZ_VPDK01000042.1, on the reverse strand, counting down.
GCCGTGTTCTCGCTCGACAGCGTGATTACTGCGGTTGGTATGGTCAAAGATCTGTCTGTGATGATGATCGCCGTGATTATTGCGGTCGGTATCATGTTGTGGGCCTCTAAAGCCCTCATGGATTTCGTCAACAAGCACCCGACAGTAGTGATTCTCTGTCTGGGCTTCCTGATGATGATTGGTTTCTCGCTGGTGGTTGAAGGCTTCGGTTTCCATATTCCAAAAGGCTATCTGTATGCCGCGATTGGTTTCTCGGTGATTGTCGAGTTCATTAACCAGACCATGAAACGCAATCAGGAAAAAATGGTGACGACAACTGATATGCGTTACCGTACTGCGTCTGCCGTAATGCGTATGCTGGGCGGTAAACCGGCTCAGGACAATGATTCTTCTGAACCGGAAGATGTACTGGCGACTCGTGCCTTTGCTGATGAAGTCTTTGATGACGACGAAAGTGGAGTCTACCATAGCGTTATGGTGCAGGGCGTACTTGGCCTGTCAGAACGTCCGGTGAAATCGGTGATGACACCGCGTCCTGAACTGGAATGGATTGATCTGGAAAATGATCATGCCAGCATCAAAGAGCAGTTATTGCATATGAGCCATTCACGCCTGATTGTGGCGCGTGGTGAACTGGACAATATTGCCGGTGTGGTATTGACCCATAAAGTCCTGAATGAATACATCGAAACAGGTATTCTGGACTTCGAAAAACATCTGCGTGAACCTGTGATTGTGCATGAAAATGCTCAGGTCTTGATGGTCATGGATCAGTTGCGTCAGGCACCGCTACAAATGGCACTGGTATTGAACGAATATGGTTCCATTGAAGGGGTGGCGACACCGATTGATGTGCTGGAAGCCATTGCCGGTGAATTCCCGGATGAAGACCAGTTGGAAGCAGCCGTAGAGAGTCTAGAAGATGGCAGCCTGATTCTGGATGGTTCAACCGATATTCGCCATGTGTCACTGCTTCTGGATCGTGATCTGGTCAATGAAACGGAAGAATATTCGACATTGTCGGGTTATATTCTGTTCCATCTGGGGCGCTTGCCAGAAAATGGCGAAAAGCTCGAAGCAGATGATTATATCTTTGAGGTGGTCACGATGGACGGCCACAAGATTGATAAGGTGCATATCATTGCCCCAGCGAACCGGAAAGACTAGTTCAGCGCCCGAAGGACGAAGCTAAAAGTTTGCTAAAATAGCCCGCACTGTCGGGCTATTTTTTATGGAATTGAGATGTCAGAAGCATGTCCATGTGGACGAGGTGAATACGCAAGCTGTTGCCAGCCACTACATCAGGGCCAGCAATTGGCTCAAAACGCCGAGCAATTAATGCGCTCGCGGTATAGTGCCTTTGCCAAGCATGAAATTGATTATATCCAGCAGACTACTGCCCGTGGACAGCAGCAGGCTTTGGACATGCCAGCCATTGCTGAATGGAGTAGAACCAATCAATGGCTGAAGTTGGAAATCGTGCAGGCCAATGAAAAGCTGGACAAGACCCATGCGCTGGTCGAGTTCAAAGCACATTATCACGATGGCAAGCAGGCCCAGATTCATCATGAAATTTCACATTTTGTAAAGTTCGAGAATCGCTGGTACTTTCTAGATCCAACGACAGATCAACAGTTTACAATGAAACAGCCGTGCATCTGTGGCTCCGGGAAAAAATTTAAGCAATGTTGTGCGCATTTTTTATAATTTTCACATAGATTTAGCTTAGAATAGCCGCCATCTCATAGCCTCAGGTGGAAGCAGGGCGATGTTACTGACCGTCATCTATATTATTGCAATTACCGCTGAAGCCATGACCGGAGCCTTGTCTGCCGGTCGGCGTAGTATGGACTGGTTTGGGGTCACGATTATTGCCTGTGTTACGGCGCTCGGTGGTGGTTCGGTACGTGATGTACTACTTGGCCATTATCCTTTGACCTGGGTCAAACACCCGGAATATCTGGTGCTGACTTGCTGTGCCGCCTTTGTCACCATCCTGATTGCCAAATGGATGCGTCATTTACGCAATATCTTCCTGGTACTGGATGCCTTGGGCCTGATTGGCTTTACCATCATTGGCTGCCAGATTGCGCTGGAAATGGGACATGGTTTTGTAGTCAGTGCGGTCGCCGGGGTTCTGACCGGAGTATCGGGCGGTATTTTACGTGACATTTTATGTAATGATGTACCCTTAGTCTTCCGCCGTGAACTGTATGCCAGTATTTCCTTTGTTGCAGTCATCTTCTATTGGCTCTGCAGCAATTTCGGTCTGTCACTCGAACTGACCATTATTTCCACCCTGATTTTTGGCTTTAGTTTGCGTTTGATTGCGATCTATTTCGGTCTGGAAATGCCGAAGTTTATCTATAAGGATGATGACGAACAGTCCGCTTCATCCAAAGACGAATCTTGATATGAATTACGGTAACTGCGGGAGGGAAAACTTCCCGTAGGCGTACGTATTCGTAGTATAAAAAAATAAAAAATCAAACCTCCTGTTGGGACAGCAGCATTTCCCGTTTCACCTGATCAGAGATTTTTGTTATGGATTTAGTTTCTCGGATACAGCGCTTGCCGATCGGCAAGTTCCACTACACTCTTTTATGGATGATTGGTCTTGGCTGGATGTTTGATGCCATGGATACGGGATTGATTTCCTTTATTCTGGCGAAAATGGCTGAAGACTGGCAGATGACCGCTGACCAGAAAAGCTGGGTGGTTTCGATCGGTTTTATCGGTATGGCGATTGGAGCGATTTTCTCAGGTGGACTGGCAGATCGCTGGGGACGTAAAACGGTATTTGCCAGTACGCTGGTGATTTATAGTCTGGCGACTGCTGCCTGTGCCTTTGCGCCGAATCTGACCTGGTTACTGGTATTTCGTTTTATTGTCGGTCTGGGATTAGGGGGTCAGTTGCCGGTTGCGGTGACACTGGTCAGTGAATATATCCCGGCACGGGTACGTGGTCGTTTCATTGTGCTGCTGGAAAGTTTCTGGGGCTTGGGCTGGCTGGTGGCTGCGCTGGTTTCGCGTTTTGTGATTCCTGATTTTGGTTGGCAAGCTGCATTCATGATTGGCGGGATACCGGCACTGTATGCCATCGTAATCTGGAAACTGGTGCCTGAGTCGGTGCCGTATCTGATCAATCGTGGCCGGGTAGATGAAGCGCAAGCTCTGGTCAAAAAGATTGAGCGCAAATGCGGCGTCGAAGTCATGGAAATCTTTGAAGTTAAACCCGTGGCTGCCAAGCAGAATATCTCGTTTATCCAGCTCTGGAGTGGTATTTTTGCCCGCCGCACCTTGATGCTGTGGCTAATCTGGTTTGGGATCGTTTTCTCCTACTATGGTATTTTTACCTGGTTACCAAGCCTTCTGGTCAAGGAAGGCTATACCATCGTGCAGTCTTTTGAATATGTCCTGGTTATGATTCTAGCGCAATTGCCAGGTTATATTGCGGCAGCATGGCTAGTCGAAAAACTCGGTCGTAAGGCGACTCTGGCTGGATTTATCGGCATGTGTGCGATTTCAGCCTATTTCTTTGGCCAGTCCGGTAGTGTCACCGAGATCGTAATCTGGGGTTGTCTGATGTCCTTCTTTAATCTGGGGGCATGGGGCGTTCTTTATACCTATACACCAGAACAGTATCCAACCAATATCCGTGCTTTTGGTTCAGGCTGGGCCGGTGCAATTGGTCGTATTGGCGGGATTGCTGCACCTTTTGCCGTAACCCATTTGATGGGGATGCCAAATGGTTTCAGTTACGTCTTTACCATGTTTACTGCAGTATTAATCGCAGTAGCTGTGGTCATTTTAGTCCTGGGTGAAGAGACCAAGGGCAAGACACTAGAATCTATGGGTTTATAAGGTTGGTGATTTTTTAGTTGCTCAGCTGCTATAAAGTGGATATTTTTAGCCCATAAGACACGATTTGTCGCGCTGTGTAGTTTACTGCCCTTGTGCAGCACACAGCCGCGACTTAGCATAAGAAACATTGATACAAAAACGAATTTTAGGATTATAGGTTGTTATGACAAGCCTTGCGCATCATGCGACAGAAAACCGTTCCGTAGCCGAATTTACCGAACAAGCTTATTTAAATTATGCCATGTACGTGATTATGGATCGTGCATTGCCACATATCAGTGACGGTTTGAAACCGGTACAGCGCCGTATTGTCTATGCCATGAGTGAGCTGGGTCTGAAATGGACCAGCAAACCGAAAAAATCGGCACGTACTGTGGGGGATGTACTGGGTAAATACCATCCACATGGTGACTCGGCCTGTTATGAAGCCATGGTCCTGATGGCGCAGCCATTCAGTTATCGCTATCCGTTTATTGAAGGACAGGGCAACTGGGGTTCACCAGATGATCCGAAGTCTTTCGCGGCAATGCGTTATACCGAAGCTAAACTGTCGCAATATAGCGAACTGCTTTTATCCGAACTAGGACAGGGTACCTGTGACTGGCAGGATAACTTTGATGGTTCGATGAAAGAACCGATTAACTTGCCGGCACGTGTTCCTAATATTCTACTAAATGGTACCACCGGGATTGCTGTGGGGATGGCGACTGATATTCCGCCGCACAACTTACGCGAAGTGGTGAAAGGTACCATCGCTCTGATTCGCAATCCGAACCTGACCGATGCCAAAATGGCAGAATACATTCCGGGACCGGATTTACCGACCAAAGCGGAAATCATTACGCCACCATCAGAGCTGCTTAAAATCCAGACGACAGGTCGTGGCAGCTATCGCATGCGTGCGGTATACACTATTGATAAAAATGAAATTGTGATTACCGAATTGCCATATCAGGTATCCGGTTCAAAAATTATCAGTCAGATCGCGGACCAGATGCAGGCGAAAAAGCTGCCATTGGTCACTGATGTTCGTGATGAATCTGACCATGAAAATCCAACACGTTTAGTGGTGGTATTGCGTTCGAACCGTATTGATGCTGAAGCGGTAATGAGCCATCTGTTCGCGACTACAGATCTGGAATCCAGCTATCGTGTCAATATGAACATGATTGGCGCGGATGGCCGTCCACAGGTGAAATCGATTCGTCGTATTCTGCTGGAATGGATCGAAATCCGTAAAACTACAGTCACTCGCCGTCTGCAATATCATCTGAATAAGATCGAAAAACGCCTGCATATTCTCGGCGGTTTGATCATTGCCTACCTGAATATTGATGAAGTGATTCGGATTATTCGTGAGGAAGATCAGCCTAAACCAGTGTTGATGGAACGTTTTGGTATTGATGAGATTCAGGCCGAAGCCATTTTAGAACTCAAGCTACGTCATCTGGCCAAGCTTGAAGAAATGGAACTGCGCCGCGAACAGGAAGAGCTGGAAGCTAAAGCTGCCGTGATTCGTGAACAGCTGGCGAATCCTGAGTCTTTAAAAACTTTGATCATCAATGAACTAAAAGAAGATGCCAAGAAATCTGGGGATGATCGTCGTTCTCCAATCGTGCAACGTGCCGAAGCCGCTGCTATTGATGAAACTGAAATGCTGCCAGCGGATCCTGTAACGGTAGTATTGTCTGAAGCGGGCTGGATTCGCTGTGCTAAAGGGCATGAAGTGGATGCTGAAAATCTGAATTTCCGTGCGGGCGATCAGTATCTCAGTCATGCCCAAGGTAAGTCTAATCAACGCGTCTATGTATTAGATGATAGTGGCCGTAGCTATGGCTTGCCAATCAATAGCCTGCCATCGGCACGAGGACTCGGTGAACCGTTGAGTTCAAAACTTTCTCCGGCAAGTGGAGTTGGTTTCAAGCAGGTATTGGTGGCTGAAGATGATGCAGAAATCCTGGCAGTCAGCAGCAAAGGTTATGGATTTAAAACCCAAGCCAAGCAGTTGGATACCAATGCCAAAGCTGGTAAGGCTTTCCTGAATCTATCTGAAGGTGCACAGGTCATGAACCTGCAACCGCTGGAAGATGCAACTCATGTTGCACTACTCAGTTCAGCTGGTCGTCTGCTGATTGTTGATCTGTCGGAATTACCTGTATTGAATAAAGGTAAAGGTAATAAATTGATACAACTTGAAGATAAAGATCAAATTTTATCCATGACAATATTAAAACTTGATGAAATAATTCAAGTGCTTGCAGGACAGCAACAATTAAAACTTAAAGGGGATGACCTGCAAAAATATATTGGGAAACGAGGCTCTAAAGGAACCCTGTTACCACGTGGATATCAAAAAGCAAATAAACTGTTGATTCAAAGATAATACTAGCATCCATGAATCGAAATACGTTATATATGAGTAACGATTCGACAAATGGATGCAATGTTGCACATATACAAGTCTAAAAAATGACGTGCAGCATTGAAAAAAACAGTTGAACTACTAAGGATTATGATTGGAGAGATTGGCATTATGGAAAAAATTTGGTTCGCTGAATACCAAAAAACAGGGATTCCAGAAACTGTAGAATTACCAGCAGAAAATACATCTCTGGTTGATATTTTTGAACGCAATTTCCAAAAATTTGGCTCACGTGATGCCTTTATCTTTATGGATAAGACTTTAACGTTCAATGAGTTGGAAGAAGCTAGTCGTAAATTCGCAGCATATTTACAAAGTTTGGGTCTGGCAAAAGGCACACGTGTTGCCGTAATGATGCCAAACGTTCTTCAGTATCCGGTCGTAGCATTGGGGGTGTTCCGCGCTGGTTTAGTACTGGTGAATGTAAATCCACTGTATACATCACGTGAGCTTGAGCATCAGTTAAAAGATTCTGGTGCTGAAGTTCTCGTCATTATTGAGAACTTTGCCAGCGTTTATCAGTCAATTATTGGCAAAACGCCTGTGAAGCACGTCGTGGTTGCTTCTGTGGGTGACATGCTGGGTGCTTTAAAAGGTACTTTGGTGAACTTTGTATTGCGTTCAGTACGTAAGCAGATTCCGGCATGGGATATTCCAGGCCACATCAAGTTCAATGCAGCCCTGAATAAAGTTAACCCAAGCAACTATAAACGCCCTGAATTGACTTTAAGTGATACTGCTGTACTTCAGTACACAGGTGGTACTACTGGTGTTTCTAAAGGTGCTGAACTGACCCATCGTAACTTGGTTGCTAACCTGTTGCAGTGTGACGGTATCTTCCAGAGCAAATTCGGTGCGCAAGATGGCCAGCCAGATGACCGTATTTTCTGTGCTTTACCGCTTTATCACATCTTTGCTTTCATGGTCTGTGCACTTTACGGCATGTATAAAGGTCAGGCGAACGTTCTGATTCCTAACCCGCGTGACCTGCCTGCGGTGATGAAAGAATTACGTAAATACCAGCCAACATTCTTCCCTGCTGTGAACACGCTGTTTAATGCGCTTGTAAACAACGAAGAGTTCAAGCAACTGGATCATAGCCGTTTAAAAATGGCGATGGGCGGTGGTATGGCTGTTCTGCCTTCTACTGCAGAAGCCTGGAAGAAAATTACTGGCACTAACATCATTGAAGGTTATGGCCTGTCTGAAACTTCTCCAGTAGCAACTGCGAACCCACCGGCATCTGAAGCATTTAGCGGTACGATTGGTATTCCGTTACCTTTGACTGAAGTTGCAATTCTGGATGATGACGGTAATGAAGTTGCACTCGGTGAGCAGGGTGAAATCTCAATCCGTGGTCCACAGGTGATGAAAGGCTATTGGAACCGTCCGGATGAAACCGATAAAGTGATGGTAAATGGCTTCTTCCGTACCGGTGATATCGGTGTTATGGATTCACGTGGTTACATCAAAATCGTTGACCGTAAGAAAGACATGATTCTGGTCTCTGGCTTCAACGTTTATCCTTCTGAAATTGAAGAAGTCGTTGCAAAACATCCAAAAGTACTGGAAGTGGCTGCAATTGGTGTACCAGATGAAAAATCAGGTGAAGTGCCAAAACTGTTTGTGGTGAAGAAAGACCCTTCATTGACGACTGAAGAAGTTCTGGCATTTGCAAAAGAAAATCTGACCGGTTATAAACGCCCACGTTATGTTGAATTTATGGATGAATTACCAAAATCTAACGTAGGCAAAATCCTGCGTAAAGATCTACGTAAGACTGCATAAATCCTGCAATAAAAAAAGCGCCTGAGGGCGCTTTTTTTAATTCTCTTTTTTCATTAGCCAGCGGTCGAAGTAAGGACGTCCTACCCCGATCACACCCAAAAAAATAAACATGGTACCAAACTGGCGGTTAAATCCTCTCAAATTAAAACTGCCATAACTGAGAATATTATCTATCAGGCAATAAATGATGATTGCGACCACCCAGTGCCAGATCGGCATGCGTTTGATGCCCACGGCATAGAAGGCAATCCATAAGATGGCAAAGGTAAAGAGGGGAGACCAGATATTCATATTGGCACAAATGACCGCTATCAGAAATGCAACAATCGGCAATACGATTTTTAATACGCGATCCACTTGACGTTGATGCTGGCGCTGTTTCTCGAGGACATCGAACATTTCATTTTGATCAGGGCTGACCATAGTGAATCCTTAATCATTTATAAAAACACTCTATTTAACAAAATTTATTCACGAAACGCCATGCTATGATAGACATAAAAATTCTCAAGAGAAAAATCAGATGCATAGCATTAGTGGGGTTATCTATCTCATTTTGGCAGCTTGTCTTTTACCTTATGTTTTTACCTTGATTGCGAAAAAATCGGCAGGGTTTCGTGCAAAAGACAATCAGAATCCGCGGGCATTTTTAGAAAAGTCTACAGGCCTGGCCAGTCGCGCCAATGCCGCTCAGCAAAATAGCTTTGAAAGCTTACCGCTCTTTATCGCCTCGATTCTGATGGCAGAATATATGGTCGTGCCGCAAAGTCTGGTGATGACCTTTGGGATTGCCTATCTGGTTTTTCGGGTCATCTATGGGATCTGTTATCTGGCGAACTGGTCGACCTTACGTTCAATTGTCTGGCTGTTATCTTTATTATGTCCAATAACCTTACTGCTGTTAATTATCAAAATCTCTTAAGCTTAAAATAAAGCAGGTCGAGATATTTACAGTTCGATATTTTAAAATCAAAAAAAATCTGTAAAAACCGTTATAATTGTCGCGGTTTTTAAAAGATATAACTTGTTAAAGAGTGATGCTATGAGCTACAGCAATATCCCAGCGGGTAAAGATGCGCCAAACGACATCTATGTCATTATCGAAATTCCTGCAAATGCAGCACCAATCAAATATGAAATCGATAAAGATTCTGATGCATTATTTGTAGACCGTTTCATGGGTACAGCAATGTTCTACCCAGCAAACTATGGTTATGTACCAAATACACTTTCTCTAGATGGCGATCCTCTAGACGTATTGGTCGTAACTCCACATCCAGTAGAGCCAGGTTCAGTCATTCGTTGCCGTCCTGTAGGTAAACTGAACATGGAAGATGATGGTGGTGTTGATGCGAAACTGGTTGCAGTTCCACACGACAAACTGACTCCGATCTACAAAGATGTTCAAGAATATACTGATCTTCCTCCGTTGCTGATCAGCCAAATCGAACACTTCTTCCAGCACTACAAAGACTTGGAACCAGGTAAATGGGTTAAGTTAAGTGGTTGGGAAGGTGCTGATGTTGCTAAAAAGGAAGTACTCAGCTCAATTGCAGCTTATGCAGAAGCAAATAAATAATTCATTTGCTTTTCAGTTTAAGTCTTTAACTTTTTAAAACTTAAACAAAAAAACCTGCACAATGTGCAGGTTTTTTATTATGGCTTGAAATTCGGGTGAATTAGAATAATTTCACAGGAATATCTAACCAGATACGCCATTCGTTGGTGTCACCAATGTATCGATCAGCTTGATAATCATCGCTTGCACGGTAGTAAGAGTGACGTAAACGCAAGCTCGCATCTTTAGCAAAACCAGATTGAACAGTATATTTCACCTGGTTAAAGAATTCACGTTCTTGTGCATCGCTAGTTACTAACTGAGAACGATCTGGACTACCTGCTACATCAATATCCCAACCATATACAAATGCGGAAGTCCAAGATAGACCAGGAACATTTACAGCACCGAAGTCAAATGTGTATTGAAGTTGTGCTGATTTTTCATTATTGCCAATGAAGTCAGACAGGTATGAGTTTGGTAGATAAATCGTTTGATGACCATCACCTACACCGCGACCCAAACCATAGTCATAGCCTGTGTTACCAGTATTTTGTTGGTAAGCCACCATGATATTGTGCGGACCAGTATTGTAAGTGGTAGAAATAGCCCAAATATTGTTGCTTAAGTTACTTAAGTCATTTGTGGTATGAGAATAAGTATATGCACCACCGTCAGCTTTTTTATCCCACTCAGTATGATAGCCACTGAAATCGTGAGTTAAAGTGCCGCCATTGGCTACTGCATAGCTATAGTTCGCATTCACATAATGACGGTCTAAACGGTCTTTAATATCTGTACCGTAGTAAGAAGCGTTTAGAGCATCACTAAATTTATATTTCGCGCCCCAAACAACAGCACGATCAAGCTCGTTACCATCAGAGTCGATTTGGTCTGAATATTGGTTTTTAGTAAATTTACCAGCTGTTAATGACAGGTTATCAATTTCATTGCTAGTCACTAATACGCCTTCAAAGTATTCAGGAACGAGACGTGCAGTATTTGATGCCAATACAGGAAGATCTAAAACTTGGGTACCATATACAGCAGTGGTATTAGATACACGAGCTTTCACATAAGCGCCGCCACGAGCCCAATGATCATAAGTATCGCCAGCACCTTTAACGTACTCACCTTTAGCATTGAAACCGTTTTCACGAGGAATCATGCCATTACCGGCATTTTTGTTGTTTCCTAGTTTGAAAGAAGCATCACCGATGATCCCGGCACCAAAGCCGACTACACCTTGAGTAAAGCCAGAATCCAGTTTCACAATTGCAGTCTGTGCAGCTGAACTTGTATCTGCTACGCCATTTTTCTTATCACGAGATAAATAACCAGTACGGAAAAGTACAGATCCTTCTGCGTCTTCTACAAAACCTTTAGACTCACTCTGCTCGCTAGCAAAAGCGGTTGAGATCAATGCAGCCTGAATCAAAACTGCCAATGTTAATTTTTTTGTGTTTTGCATTGGGAGAGAGCCTTATACAAATTGATGGAAATTTTTAGGAATTGTATAAGATTCGCTGAATAAATGTCATTTTTATTTACGATATTCCACTAAAGTCGATGGATTTTTTTTAATCTAAAGTGAATAATGGTAAGAGATCTAACAGTCTAAATCCTGACCATATAGTAAAAAAACAAATAAAAACAAAGATATTTTTTAAATATAAATTCTCTGAAGGGTATGACTCATGAGTGCATCAATAATATTTAAAATTAAAATTCTTAGAATGAAAAAGTTGAGTGTTCAAAATCTTCATTTTCTGTATCAGACTCTTCATTAATAATTTCTTAAAAGTGAGAATTGATTATAAATTATTGAATTTTAATATATAAATATTTAATTTAAATATTTATAAATCCAAAAATGCGCATAGATTTCTGAATAATAAAAAGTCATTCCATGAGCATCACTTTTTCTTGCTTAGCACTATTTTGAACTTTTTAATCCAGAAATTTTCTGAGTTTGAGCAAGAATCGAAAACTCGAATAGAGCAATGTGTTTCTTTACTTTTTATTTCTGCACCTTTTTTTAGCACAAAATTTAATCAAAGCGAAAATAGACTCAAAATGGCGCAACTTGTAAATGATTATGTATAAGACCGGAAAAAGAAAATAAATCCTTGAAAAAGGACCAAGGTTAAAAAGAATCTATTAAAGTGCTTTTTTTAAAAATTTAAATATAATTTAAAAACAAACACCTAGTGCTTTATTTTATTTTTATTCATCAGATTTTAGTTGTTTTATTCCAGATTGGCATAGCTCTTGCAGTTTCGAGCTTGAGTTTAATCAATGACCATAAAAAACGTCTCAGACGATCTGGGGGAGTCACACAATGAAATCAACATTAAAAGTATTATCTCTTGCTTTATTGGGCGCTGCATCTTCTTTTACTTTTGCTGAGGAACCGGCTGCTGAACATACGGTATCTGGAAATATCAGCGTACTTTCAAGCTATAACCTGCGTGGTATTACCAATACGCCAGAAAATAAGGGCGCTACTTTACAGGGGGGGCTGGACTACAATCATGCTTCTGGTTTCTATGCAGGCTGGTGGGGTTCGACATTAGACTATGGTGATGATTTGCCCAATGCCTTTGAAAATGATTTTTATGCGGGCTATAACGGTTCAATCAATGAAGACTGGGGTTATACAGCGGGTTTAACTTATTATTACTATTATGATATTGGCAATACAGGCTCAAATGGTTTTGAAACCATGCTGGGTCTGACGTACAAAGATTTTGGTGTGACTGCTCAAACATTGCTTGAAGATCTTGATTGGGGTAATGCAGGGGATACCTATCTAAAAGGCACCTATAGCTATGCACTGCCAAAAGATTTTAGTCTGGATACTGCACTTGGCCTATATATTTATGCCAAAGATGGCGACATAAAAGGAACAGAAAACAGTTTCGGTTTCCGTCATTTCGATATCGGTCTAAGCAAGCCACTTGCTGATACAGGCATCACCGCCAGCATGAATTATATTTTTGGTGGTTATAACCGTTTTGAAGATAAACAGAAAAATAAAGTGGTATTAGGACTAGGCTACAGCTTCTAATCTTTGTCTTGTCCTGAAATAGATTGACAGTATTCCACTTCAAACCGAGTTAAGCAATTAGCTCGGTTTTAGTTTGCTCATACGTCTGATTCGGGGTGTTCATATTTAAACTTAAATGTGGTCTATAGCAA